>JBILPP010000260.1:0-3361 GCA_044373765.1 Bacteroidia bacterium | reverse complement strand
TTTGTGAAGTAATATCTGTTTGGTTATTGATATCATCTTTCTTGCAACCTGAAAGTACAGTTAGGATTATAACTGAAGTGATTAATAGATTTTTCATTTTCTTAACTTTTTAGATTGGATTTAAATATAACTAAGGGTCGAAGCTAAGTCAAACTTTTCGCTGGTTCTGTAACAATAGATACATAGGCGTTTAAACTGTAAGAGCTCCAGTTTTCTTTAATGGTATTTTCGGTTACAATACAAATTTAGAAACTTTGTATTTGAGGTTGAAATTTGTTTAACGCTATTTTTAATTGAGATTTTGTTAATGATATAAATAACTTAAACAGTTTATACATTATTTTATCGGATCCTAATAAGTGATAATTAGTTGATGGTACACTTAAGGTAGAGCATTGGTGCAATAAGGTTGAGTAATATATTTACACGGCCCAATCATAAAACCGTTAATTATGCAACTACGTGTTTTTATTGTGTAATGCTTTGTAAATTAATAGGGTAGACCATTGTGTTGTGTAAAATCATTTACACATTAATACGACTATTATGAAATGTTCAATTTTACCATTTACCTTTTTATTATTTATGTGCCTAAATCTTGATGCTGTTTTTGCGCAAGCTCCTGTATTAGGAAGGGTGTCAACATTTGCATTATTTACCAGTGCAGGAGCATTTTCTAATAATGGCACTTCTGTTATAACGGGTGATATTGGAACGCACGTTGGCGCACTTACAGGATTTCCTCCAGGAACTGTCAATGGCACCATTCACATAGCCGATTCGGTTACTGCACTGGCTGTCGCAAACTTAGGTACTGCTTATGCCAGTTTAAACGCACTAACATGCGATAGTACCATTGGTGCCACAATGGGTAACGGACAGATACTAACACCCAAAGTGTATTGCATTACTACACTCGCAACCATAAACGGAACATTAACTTTAAATGCTTTGGGTAATCCTAATGCTGTATTTGTAATTAAAGTTAATGGAGCATTGTCTACTACCATTGCAACACAAATTTTGCTTGTTAATTCGGCAAACATAAATAATGTATATTGGCAAGTAAATGGCGCTTTTTCTCTGGGCGACAGCACAGTATTTAAAGGAACAGTTATTGCAAATGGAGCAATTAGTTTACTGCCTTTTTCGTCTATTTTAGGTCGAGGGTTAACAACAGCAGGAGCCATTACCATTCAAAATACAAACAATGTGCTACCAGTTAAACTCATTTCGTTTACAGCAAATTGTAACATGAAAAATACCGATTTTAATTGGTCTACTGCTTTTGAAAACAACAACAGTTATTTTACAATAGAGACGAGTACCAACCAACGTAATTGGACAACCATTAGTAAAATAAATGGAAATGGTAACTCCAATTCGGTAAAAACATATACTTACCGTTTATTTAACCAAACATCAGCCAATAAATATTACCGTTTAAAACAAGTAGATGTGAATGGCAGTTACGCATACTCTGCTGTTGTTGTTACCAGTCCATGTAACAGTGAAGTAATGAATATTGAAATGTATCCAAATCCAACAACAGGTCTTATTAACCTATCATATCAACAAGATGGTTTTCAGTCGGGGGCTGTTTCGGTATTTGATGTTTTAGGATCTAAAGTACTCTATACAGAAGGATTTCCATCGTCTATCAATTTAGACTCACAACCTAATGGAATATATTTTGTTCGTTTTACCAACAACTCACAAATTACAATTAAAAAATTATTGGTTAAACATGAGTAGCTTTAGTTGCTTGAGCAAAAATTGCCCATAAAGCAATTCAAATTCAAAAGGATTTAGTAGTAGCAGTTAGAATAGACTTGCTGTTATTACTAATTCAACTTTACATTTTTGTTAGATACCAACAGTACCTTACAGATGTGTTTTTTATAATCTTTTGGCTTTTATACAAGGGCCATTTCACGTGTTCAATTATTTACTTCAAATCAGTTTTGCTAAACTTATTTGGCACGCATGGCTGTTACAGGATCTAATTTAGCTGCCGATACAGCAGGAATTAAACCTGCCATGATACCTACTAAAGCAGAGGTGCCAAATCCTGTTAATATATTGGGTATGCTCAAAACCACTTCAAAATCAAAAAAGTATTGTACAGCAAATACAGATAACCCAACTACACTTACGCCCACAGCACCACCTGCTAAACACAACACCACAGCTTCAACCAGAAACTCAATTAAAATAAAATAGCTGCGTGCACCTAGGCTCTTTTTTATGCCAATTTGGTTGGTACGTTCTTTAACCGAAACAAACATAATATTGGCAATGCCGAAGCCTCCCACCAACATAGCAAAACCGCCAATAATCCAACCTGCAATGGTAACTGCTTTAAATGTTGCTTTTAATGGTGCATCAAATAAACTGGTTTTATTTAAGGCAAAGTTTTCTTCTTGTCCGGGACGCAGTTTACGTTGGGCACGCATAATACCACGTAGTTCTTCCTCCAATAAATCTGGCGAAACACCCGCTTTTGTTTTCACTTCAATGGTGGTTTGGTTTCGGTTTGAGTTTAATCGAATATAATTGGCTAGGCATTTAACAGGCACAATCACTAAATTATCAAACTGGTTACCAAATAAACTTTCTCCTTGTTTTTCAATTACCCCAACTACCCGGTATTTATTTTTTTTAACTACAATTTCTTTACCTACAGCATTACCGTTAGGAAATAAATTGTTGGCTAATCCATAACCCATCACCACAACTGGTAACCCATTATTGGTTTCGGTTTCGGTAAAATACCTACCATTAATAATGTTAAAGTTTTTTACTTGGTAATAATCATGCGTAACCCCCGATATACTAACGCCTGTTGCCGAGTTACTGCCATATTCAACCGTTGCACCACCAACAGTGGCAACCAAACAAGCGGCTTCAGATAACTGGCTATTAAGTTCAATTTGTTTTAATTCGTTAAGTGTGGGGTTTGGCCTATTCATAAATTTCCACCACTTGTAGTCGCCACTAAAATCCCAAGGCCATTTATCAACTATTATGGCATCTTTACCTAAAGTATCAATACTCTTTTTTACATTTCTTTCTAACGAATCAACCAAAGCCAAAACCATAATTATACTAAAAATACCAATGGTTATACCTAGGGTTGAAAGGATGGTGCGCACCTTATTTCCCTTTAATGCCTGAAAAGCAAAAATGGTACTTTCTGTTACTTGATTAACTATGATGCGCAATTGTTTCATAAGTTGTACAAATGTATTGAATTACCAATTAACAATAGGTAAATGATGTTGCTTCAAATAATTGTTGGTTTGACTAAAATGTTTGCATCCAAAAAAACCATTGTATGCCGAGAGGGGTGAGGGATGAG
>JBILPP010000259.1:0-3373 GCA_044373765.1 Bacteroidia bacterium | reverse complement strand
ACAACTACGTAAACTCGATTTACGATTTTATAATGAAATAATGGAGGTTAAGCCAACACATATTGCACAAGAAATTAAGTTAAAAGTGGTTCGCCTATTAGGGCAAAAAGAGCAGCTTTTAAAGCAGATTCAATTGTTAATGGAAGAAAAAAACCTGCTTAAATCTGAAATTCAGCAACAAAAAAATACCATAGAAACGCTACAAACACAAAATAAAATCGTTAAACTTGCTGAAATACTCCCATTAACTGGTGATGATAGACAAGAGTTGAAAAAACAACTCAACGTGTATATCAAACAAATTGATGAGTGTATTCGGTTGTTAAGCGAATAAAACTTGCTTACGTTGAAAGAATTATCCATAAAAGTGAATATAGCCGACCGCTATTACCCGCTCAAAGTAACATCTGAACAGGAAGAGGTAGTGAGACAAGCGGCAAAGCTTATTAACGACAAACTCAAAGCTTTACAGCAAGAGTTTGATGTTAAAGATAAGCAGGACATGCTCAGTATGACAGTACTTGAGTTAGCCACTCAGTTAATAACCTTGCAAAGCAAGCATGTTATAGAAGATGATGGCCTAAATGCGCAGTTACAAGAACTGCGTACACTTTTAAAAGATGTTTCCATTTAACGCCTGCAGGTTTAGTCCTTATCGCCAATTTTATCACATTTAAACGTTAATAAATTATGGATGGATTAGTAATTATTGTTGCAATGATTGCTTTGGCTGGAGGTGCGGTGATAATGTATGTGGTTAACCAAAATATGCTGAAGAAAAAATCAGCAGATATGCTTAAGGATGCTGAAGCAAAAGGTGAACTACTATTAAAAAACCGTCAACTAGAAGCTAAAGAAAAGTTTTTGCAATTAAAGACTGAACACGAAAAAGAAGTAAGTCAGCGCAACCAACAAATTGCACAACAAGAAAACAAGCTTAAACAAAAGGAGCAAACGCTCAATCAGAAAATTGAACAAACACAGCGCAAAGATGCAGAACTGGATCAAGTAAAACAGACCATGCAGCGTCAGCAAGAGGTGCTTAACCAAAAGAAAGAAGATTTAGAAAAACAAATTGGTGGCCAAGTTAAACAGTTAGAAAAAATTGCTGGTTTAACAGCTGAAGAAGCCAAAAAGCAGTTGGTTGAAACTTTGACCAATGAAGCCCGTACTGATGCCATGACCTACATCAAGGATATTGTAGACGAGGCGAAGTTAACAGCTGGTAAAGAAGCAAAAAAAGTAATTCTTAATAGCATTCAACGTACCGCAGCAGAGCATGCCATCGAAAATTCAGTATCGGTATTTAATATTGATAGTGATGAAATGAAAGGCCGTATTATTGGTCGTGAAGGCCGTAATATACGTGCGTTAGAAAGTGCTACTGGAGTAGAAATTATTGTTGATGATACCCCTGAAGCCATCATTCTTTCTTGTTTTGATCCGATTAGACGTGAAATAGCCCGTTTAAGTTTACACCGTTTGGTGCAAGATGGACGTATTCACCCTGCTCGTATTGAAGAGGTTGTTGCCAAAACACGCAAGCAATTAGAAGAAGAAATTGTTGAAATAGGAGAGCGCACTTGTATTGATTTAGGTATACATGGTTTACATCCTGAGTTAATTCGTATGGTGGGCCGCATGCGTTATCGCAGCAGTTATGGTCAAAACTTATTACAGCATAGCCGCGAGGTGGCTCATTTATGTGCAACGATGGCTGCCGAGTTAGGCTTAAATGTAAAGTTAGCTAAACGCGCAGGTTTATTACATGATATTGGAAAAGTACCAGATGATGATGCGGAAACACCGCATGCTTTATTGGGTATGAAATTAGCCGAAAAATATAAAGAACATCCTGAAGTTGTGAATGCAATTGGAGCGCATCACGATGAAATTGAGATGACTTCTATATTGTCGCCAATTATTCAAGCTTGTGATGCTATTTCGGGATCTCGCCCAGGTGCACGTAGAGAAGATAGTGAAAATTACATGAAACGTTTACGCGATTTGGAAAACATTGCCTTGAGTTACAATGGTGTTGAAAAAGCATATGCTATTCAAGCTGGACGTGAGTTACGTGTAATGGTTGAATCAGAAAAAGTAAGCGACCAGCAAGCTGATATCATTTCTATTGAAATGAGTCAACGTATCCAAAAAGAAATGACTTATCCTGGACAAATTAAAATCACGGTTATCCGCGAAAAACGTTCAGTTAACTTCGCTAAGTAAAATTAAACAACAAGTTTATTTAGTATAAAAAATGCCTCACAATTGTGGGGCATTTTTGTTTGTAATATGTATTCGCCTTGATATCTTCGTAACTCAAACTAAATCGTATGAAAAGTATTTTATTAATATTGGCCACCTCATTGATTTTCATATCATGTAGTCAAAAACAATTTAGTTTCAGGAAAACAATGAGGGTAAATACACCTCATCAGCAAGTACTTGCCGCTTTAGATGAAGAAGTAGAAGATGTTCGTAGAATGAGTGACATGGATGAGCAGGAGCAGGAATCAATTGTCGTTCAGAATCAAAATAATGATTTTGAATTATCCATTGCACCTATTTATTCCAATAGATTATCTGAGGGTAATACACAAAATGAGGATATACACTTCAATAATCCGACAAATAAAATACCATTTATAAAAGCAAAGCAAATCGTAAGTAGCTTTAAAAATTTACCTATTCATGCCGAAGCTAAATCAAATATTCACGAACCTGAAGATCGATCAGTTGCCGCAATTTTAGGTTTTGTTTTTGCACTTATCGGTTTTGCTGTAATTTTTGCAGGAAGCTTATTTTCATTTGTATACATCCTTCCATTAGCATCCATCTTGTTATTTGTATTAAGTTTATTGTTCTCCATTATAGGGTTGAAATCAAAAGTTTCGGGTCTTGCTATAGCTGGAATAATATTGGCTAGCCTGGGGATAGTATTTTGGATGCTTGTGGGTTTAGTTATACTCATTATGCTTCAAGTTTTTTAATAAAAAACACAAACTTGTTACTTCTAAGTGCAACGCAGAAGTTCTAATTATTTGGTTCTTTAAAATACTTTTTATAGATGTCGTTTGCAACCAAATAAAAGCCTAGCGGTACCACGATAAATGCCAGTTTATTATAATGTGCTGCGGCATCAAAATCAAAATGAATGAGGTGTTGCACCGCACGCGTCATTCCGCAGGCATAACATTGTTTATCAAATAATAAAACGGAAATACACATAGATTGTCCTTCATCAAAATAACTTGCAGGTAAAAGTAGCAGAGTTAATCCTATTAAAGTAATGATACCAATTACAACATATCCTTTTTTCTTTCTGTTCATTTGAAGCATGTTTTATTGGTTTATTTTAATTGTTGTAAAC
>JBILPP010000258.1:0-3380 GCA_044373765.1 Bacteroidia bacterium | reverse complement strand
ACCTTGATTGTTTCGTAAAATAATCATAGGCCGAATAGAGTCCTTCTAACATGGTTCAACAATCACAAATAAGTTTGTTTGATGTTAATGTCACAATCAACAGACCTGACTGATTGACTCAGCGTGCGGTGGGCTTTAAACGATTTGGAGGGGCCGCCTTCTGCGGGTGGAATCACCAAGGGCCAAGGGGCGGTTGGACTTGCGCGTGTTGGTGATGAAGCGCCATTAAATCGTTTGATTTTTTGCAGTACTTTTTTCTAAAAAAAGTGCGAATAGAAAATTAAAAAATCTTACTAACAAGGGGTTGCACCCCAAACTATTCCCGAAAAAAGTCACCTTGATTGTTACGTAAAATCATCATAGGCCGTATAGAGTCCTTCAAGCACTGATCAAAAATCAAAAAGCATTTTATTGCTTCACTAATTTTTGTACTGCTGTGCCTTGGGTGGTATTTACTTGCAGGTAATACATGCCTGCTTGCCAAGTTTGCACTTGTATAGGCTCGTTGTTTTTTTGTTGGTGTATTACTTTACCGGTTACATCTGTTATGGTAATTTGTGTTACCGGGTAAAGGCAGCTTACTTGCACTTGGTGTTTTGCCGGGTTGGGGTAAAGGTTAACTTGTATGCGGTTTGCAATTACATCATTTATACCTACACTAGGCACCCCATTTAACATTAATAGGTACAATGCGCCTTTGCTGCTTCCTCCTTCATCGTTACCACTAGCCCCCACCAATAAATCGGGTATACTATCATTATTAAAATCACCTAATGGACCAATAGAACCAAAAAAGTCTCGGTTAGCAATAGGCTGGTTAAAATTACCCGATAGGTTATCTATTTTTTGTACTGATTTTACAGTACCATCGGCATTCATAAATAAAATGCGCACTGAACCACCTCGACCCACATTGTATGTTGTATCATTAGTTGCACCAACCGCTAACTCGTTTACTTGATCTCCATCTAAGTCATTTAACCTTACAATTCTATATCCAAAACCATCATCCTCTATCAAATCATGAAGCCCATTACTTAAATGATTTATACGTTCAAAACTTTTTACAGTTCCATCAGATTTTAAATAAACAATCATAATTCCTGATAAATTAGTAACACTATCTTTTTTATAAACCGTTTTGAATGCAATATCTGTTACGCCATCCTTATCAAAATCTCCAATATTACTTACACCTGAACCCAGAGCCAAGTCATTTGAAAAATTACCAGAAAGTCCATTTGAGTTCACCCCAATTTTTCGAATCTTTTTTATATTCTGAATGCTATCTAAAAATAAAATATAAACACAACCACTCTTACCATTTAACTTCTCGGAAGATGACACTGCAATATCTTGATAGCCATCACCATCCAAATCACCCAAATTTGTCAAACTGTTTCCAAAATAGCCGTTATTCGGTAATGAGGAGATAACATCTCTATTGATTTGTTTGAAGTCTTTCACACTTCCATCTTTATTTAAATAAACAAATGTAACTGCACCCGTTTGTGAGTTACTTGCCCCAGCATATATATCTCCAACAGCAATATCATTAACACCATCATTATTTAAATCACCCATATTTACAATAGATGAACCAAAAAAATCAGATATGGAAATACCACTAATTCCTGCACCCGAACCTATTAACTTGTGTGATTTAACCATGCCGTTCGAATGCATTAACACAACTACTAAATAACCATAGTAATAATTTATATTATTAATGGTTTTTTCACCAACTACCCTAGTTGCAATATCTATAACGCCATTTCCATCCAAATCACCAATAGATGTGCCTTCTGAGCCCAGATCGTAATAAACACCAAATAGCCCAAGAGAGCCAGTACCAGTTGATAAAATCTTTTTTATGCCTTTAACTGTCCCATATTGTCCAAACGAAAAGAAGGGAATGACTATAATCAAGGATAGTAAAAAATATTTTAATTTCATGAGGTTTTAAATAATGATAGCTAAACAAATTAGGATAATTTTCTATTAGCAATCAAGTTGAAATTGCTTAAATTGCTTCTTAAGCAAAAATTTTGTTTGCTTAATGTGGGCTTATCGCATGGTTAATGATTCAAACATGACTTTGTTTTATGTTTAATCGTAAATCAACCAAACCTGATTGAATTCTAATTGCATAAAAAAAGCGGCCTGAGCCGCTTTTCAATATTGTGTTTTTAAATTATTTTACACGCTCAACATAGTCGCCCGTGCGGGTATCCACTTTTACTTTATCACCCACACTGGTAAACAATGGAACACGCACCTCTGCACCGTTTTCTAAAGTAGCTGGTTTTAATGTATTGGTTGCCGTGTCACCTTTTACACCAGGTTCTGTATAGGTTACCTCTAAAATAACAAATGTTGGAGGCTCTACGCCAATTGGTTCATCTCCTTCAAAAGACACCTTAATAATCATTTCTTCTTTCAAGAAACGAGCTTGGTCGCCAAATAAAGTTTCACTAATATAAATTTGATCAAAAGTATCTGGATCCATTAATACAAAGTTTGTTCCGTCTTTGTATACATATTGCATTTCTTTAAAATCAACACGAATTACATCAATTGACTCACCGGCTCTGTAGCGGTGTTCCATTTGTTTACCAGTTTTTACATTACGCAATACCACTTGGTAAAATGCACGTAAGTTACCTGGTGTACGATGTTGATATTCCATAACTTGGCACAATTCGTTGTTGTGTCTGATGAACATGCCTTTTGATAAATCTCCAGTATTTGCCATTGCTTAGCTTTTAAATATTATGTTACAAGTATACATTTTTTTATAAATACTTGCTTGATGTAATCGTATTGTTGGTTATTGATTTAACCTTTTTAATTCGGCTCTAAGCATTGGTGCCAGGTTAACTGTCTGTCCGTTTTTTAACCTAATTTGATAAGGCTTACCACTTATACTGCTTGTGGTCGCTAGTTTTTCAATAAACATTTCGGCTGTATTAATGGCACTTCCACCCTTTTTCCATTTCATACGCAAATGCTCTGCTGCTTGGCCTGGAGTATACTCGCCACCATTTCTTAAAAACACCCCTTCTTGCTTTGCAATAAAAGCAATTAACGATTCTATTTTCTGTGATTCGGTTAGTTTTTTAGGCTGTTGTAATACCTTAACCGAATGGAATAATGAAGCCTCCGCAGGAATCATTGCCCATAAAAACAATGCTACAAATGTTATTTTAAGTTTCATCTATATAGGTTGAAATTGTTCATGCAACGATACCAAAATTAAGCCAAAATTAAACGAAAAGGGTTTTATAACTATTTAATGGTGTTATACCATTGTTGTGAAGGATAATAAGACCGTAATAAAACAGGTTCGCCTATCATCGGGGTTGTTGTTAGCACATGTA
>JBILPP010000257.1:0-3381 GCA_044373765.1 Bacteroidia bacterium | reverse complement strand
GCGCTTATGTAAAGCCCAACGCTACAGATATAAAAACAATGATATGGCTGATTTGGAGGCACAACTAATTGCCGCTAACGAAAAAGGTGTTAGGTTTAAAATTATTGTAACCGATGGCGTGTTTAGCATGGATGGATATGTGGCGCAAATGGATAAAATTTGTGATTTGGCCGATAAATACGATGCGTTGGTAATGACGGATGAATGCCATAGTGCAGGATTTATTGGTAAAACCGGAAGAGGCGTTCCTGAGTTGTGTAATGTTATGGGCCGAGTAGATATCATTACCGGAACCTTAGGCAAAGCTTTAGGCGGTGCAATGGGCGGATATACAACGGGCAAAAAGGAGATCATAGAATTGCTACGTCAACGCTCTCGCCCATACTTATTTAGTAACTCATTGGCTCCGGCAATTGTTGGTGCAAGTATTGAAGTATTTAAATTGTTAAACGAAAGTACTGCATTACGTGATAAGTTAGAGGCGAACGTTAATCAGTTTAAAACTGGCATGCAAGCAGCTGGATTTGATTTGCGTGGTGGTGCAAGTGCAATTGTTCCTGTTATGTTGTATGATGCAAAATTGGCACAAGAAATGGCTACAAAATTATTAGATGAAGGCATTTATGTAACCGGATTCTTTTACCCGGTAGTGCCTAAAAACTTGGCACGTATTCGTGTACAACTTTCTGCAGCACATGAGCCTCATCACATTGAAAAAGCCATTGCTGCATTTACCAAAGTGGGTAAAGAGTTGGAGGTAATAAAATAATAATTAACTAGGATTAGTTTTTGCCGAAAACCCGCCAAGTGCGGGTTTTTCTGCGTGTTAACGTTTGCTTAACATACAATTGATGCTATATTAACTCAAGGATAACTTTTGTTTAACGGGTTGAAACGAAACGTAGGGTACTTTTGCTCACGTTTTCACATACCTAAACAAATGAAAATCACTTTACAAAAATTAATTACAACTGTTTTAGCCTTAACCATTGGACTAGCAGCTTTTGCGCAGACTGGAAAAATTACCGGAAAAGTAATCGATAAGAAAAATGGAGAAGAACTAATAGGTGTTTCTGTTAGCGTTGAGGGTACATCTTTTGGTGCTTCAACCGACTTAGAAGGTAAATTTACCATAGCAAATCTTAAGCCCGGTACCTATAACCTAAATGTAAGTTATGTGGGATATATCAAAAAGCAATTGGTTGGTATTGTTGTTAAAGGGAGCGAAACATCATCCATCAATGTAGCTTTAGAGGGATCGTCTAAAGAATTGGGCGAAGTTGTAGTGCAAGCCGAATTGAAAAAGGAAAGTGCCAATGCATTATTAATACAACAAAAAAATTCGGTATCGGTGTCAGATGGTATTTCTGCTGATGTGATTAAAAAATCACCAGATAACTCTACCAGTGATGTAATGAAACGTGTAAGTGGTGCAACTGTTCAAGATAACAAGTTTGCTGTTATTCGCGGTTTAAACGATAGGTATAATTCGGCATACATTAACGGTGCACCATTGCCTAGCACAGAAGCTGATAAAAAAGCATTCTCATTTGATATTTTCCCATCAAACATGTTGGCTAATATGACCATCACTAAAACTGCAACACCTGATTTACCAGGAGATTTTGCAGGTGGTTTGATTACCATTAATACACGCGACATTCCTGACGAGAAATTTTTATCGTTTGGTGGTAGCGTAGGCGTGCACTCGTTAACTACATTCAAAAACGGTTATACTTACCAAGGCGGAAAAACAGATTGGTTGGGTATTGATGATGGAACACGTGCTGTACCAGCTGGTTTGCCGGGGCGTACGCAATACGAAGCATCTAGTCCTGATACTAAATTTGAAAATAGCCAAAAGTTTAATGACAACTGGAGTTTAAATAAAGTAAATTCTTTTGCCCCTAATTCTAATTTCCAGTTATCTGGTGGTAATAAATATAAGTTTGGTAAGAAAAACGAGTTTGGTTTTATCACTTCATTATCGCATAGCAACAGCTTTCGTTTTACTCCTGCTGAAAGAAATTTCTATGATGTAAAAGCAGGTAACGATCAGTTGTACCATTATAACGATTCATCTTACAAACGTGAGGTAATGGTAGGTTTAATGGTGAATTTAGCCATGAAAATAGGAACGCATAACAAGTTCTTCTTTAAAAATGCTTATAACATCAATTCAGAAGATCAAACGATTCAGCGTTGGGGTAAAAACAACATGAATAACGACCCTGTTAATTACGAAAACAAAACAGCGTACCTTTTTCAGCAAAACTTATTTTTAACAAACCAATTGGGTGGTGAGCATTTTATTACTGCATCAAAACTTAAAATAAAGTGGGTTTTAAACTATAACAATATTAAACGTGATATCCCAGATTTCAGACGTTTTACGCGCTCAACAACCATTAATGATAATACTGGAGAATTAAATCCTTACACTGCTCAATTACAATCAACCATTGATTTAACGCAAAACGGAAGATTGTATACCAAATTAGGTGAGCAATTATATTCTGCTGGTGCTGATGTGCAAATGCCATTAGAATTTATAAGTGGTAAAAAAATTAAAACAGAGGTTAAAGCTGGAGGATTTTACCAATTGCGTGAGCGTAATTTTGAAGCCAATGTTTATGGACACAAATTAAACTATAGTAATCCTGCAGCAGGCGATATTGCATTGCAAGACATCAATACTATTTTTAATAAAGAGAACTTAATTAAAAATGCATTCTATATTGACGAGCGCGTTAATCCACAAGATAAATACAAAGCAAGTTCTAAGTTAGGTGCTGCATACTTCATGTTTACCAACAGAATTATGGCACGTACAAGAGCTGTATATGGTGTACGTATGGAAAGTTACAATCAAAGGTTAGAAGCTTTGGGTGCTGCAGGTGATACCATTAACATAAACAACACGGTTGTTGACTTTTTGCCGTCAATTAACTTAAGTTATGAGTTAACAGAAAAAACAAATATCCGTTTGGCTTACTTTAAATCTTTGGCACGTCCTGAGTTTAGAGAGTTGGCTCCATTTATTTTTTATGATTTTAACTTAAACATGGATGTTACAGGCACACCATCTTTACAGCGCACATCAATAAATAATTACGATTTTAGAATTGAGCATTTTCAGGGTGAAGGTCAATTGTTGTCTTTCTCTTTGTTTTATAAAACATTTACCAATGCCATTGAGCCAGTATTTGATTTAACTGGTGGAGGAAGTTACCGCTTAGGATATACCAGTAATACCAATGCCATTAATGCTGGTGCTGAAGTTGAAGTTAGAAAGAATTTATCCGTGTTAGATAAATGGTTAGGAACCAAAAGCATGAAAAACTTTTTGTTTACCACCAACTTTGCCTACATACACAGTGA
>JBILPP010000256.1:0-3398 GCA_044373765.1 Bacteroidia bacterium | reverse complement strand
AATTAAAATACCGCTTTTAACTAAAACAGCAACATAAAAACAATAAGTAGCACTTTATTGATTAAGCAAAAGCTTTACACTATCAGCAGAGAGCAGTTGTGTTGATTTAGCAAACCTAAACTCAACAAAGTTTACCAATGCGGTAAGTTCTGCGTCAGTTAATTTACTATTACTAGGCATTTTTTGTTGGTATGTTATACCATTTACCACAATCCTTTGTTGCATACCATAGCGTATCATTTTAGGCAATAAATTTCTGTTTTGAATAATGTAATCTGCACCTAATAAAGGCGGCACGATATGCGCAATTCCCTTTCCATCTAATTGATGGCAATTGGCACAATGCGTTTCATACAATTGTTGCCCATGAGCTACTTGCTGCATGTTTACACTCGGAGCTTCCATGCACGCGGCAAAAAAAGAAATCATCAATAATTTTATCAGTACCCTCATTTTTCTTTTAAAAGCAACTCCATATCGCTCATCAACTTATCAACATCATTGGTTGATGTCCCATCATAAATACCCCTAACACGTTGAAGTTTATCAACCAAAATAAAACCGCCACTATGAATAAAACCACCCGGTTCTGTACTATCAACCATAGCAGATGCGTAATAACCTTTTTCGGCTAATTCATATACTGGCTTCCTATCACCTCTTAAAAACATCCATTGTTTACCATCAGATCCTAACCGGCTTGCATAATCGCGCAACAAGGCCAATGTATCATAATCGGGGTCGATGGTATGAGATAAGATAACAACCTGATTGTTGCCTTTAAATTTTTCATACACCCTTATCATTTCTTTTTTCATTATAGGGCAAATGGTTGGGCAACTGGTAAAGAAAAAATCTGCTACATATATTTTCCCTTTTACTGTTTCGTTATTCACCACAACACTATCCTGGTTTAATAAACTAAACGGAGGTACGGTTTGATAAATGGTATCTACTACCAATTTTCCATCAATTATTTTTTCCTCTGCAACTCGGTTTCCTAATATGGGCAATTGTGTTTGGGTTGAAAAATTACAAGCATTTAATAGCCCAGATAACAGCGCAATCAGTATTAAAAATTTATTTGTGTTTTGCATGTTGTGTTTAATGATTTTGCAGAGCTGTTTTTCCATCTGAAATTGACTTTAAAATGAAAGCCCTGAGTATAACAACCTTTTCTTTCTGATTGTTGATATAGTTAATGTCATTACTGTCGTATGGTTCCATTGGGGTTTCGTAAGCGCGCATCCAATGCATCATGTCCTTATCCGATTTAAGCAATGCTTCATGAATTAAGCTTAGCTCATAACGTTTAGTCAAATCTTTTTCAACCTTTATCATGCTATCAATGGTATCAGTTAAAAAAACCACTTCTCCCATGCGCGGCATCACATCATCATGTATATCCATCACTTCTTTTTCAATTGCTTTTATGTTTGTATTTACTGCAGGTGTATTGCACGAAAAACTAAGCATCAGTATACAACTCCAAACAAAAATTTTCATTTTTATCATTTATCCTCTCACTTGTAACTATTTAATTTTACCTAATAACTAAGTTACCATAATTAACGCAGCGCACTTTGTATTTTCTTGCGAAGATTAAAGCATTGCAGATTAAGAACGGATAGAACAGTATGCGATTTTTTCCTTATGAATCAATAAAATTATCAGGAACAAAATTAGTCATACCAAATCTATAAAATCAATGATTTAATCCCATAAAAAAGGTTAATTATTCAAAGCTCCTTGCTCAATCCACTTTTTAATGTAATCAATCTTGTATGCATGCAAAGGGCCTGCTGGCGGCATTCTCCGCAATGGATCCTGCTTTAACAAACTAACAAACAGCAAACTTATTTTGGGTTGAAACACACTAACATTTTTTATCACACTATCATAAGCACTCAACTCTACTTTACCTGCACTTGAACCATTACCATGACAAAACTTGAAATTGCAATTGGCAATCATCAGAGGTAAAATGGTTTTATTAAACGAAATGACGGTGTCATTCACATCATGTTTTACAAGTGTAATTATGGCACTAGTTTGTCCTGCGTAATCTGTAATATTTAAAGCTATTTGCATTGAATCTGCAAGAATACTTGAGGGCGCCACATACCAATTACCAGACTTTAAATTGCCAATATTGGGTTGAAGCTTGATGAAAGAGTTTGCTGTAGTATTGGTAATGGAAAACTGAATACTGTCATCTGTTTCCAGATAAACCTCTCTAGGCTCAACCAACAGTGTATTTGATAGATCATCAGCAACGTTTTTACAAGCAGGAAACAATACCAACAAAGCAATACATAAACTAAAAAAATTGTTCATTAACTAATACGCTTTTAAAATTTCATCTAAATCAAACAACATAAACAGAAACAAATTAAATGACGGGCCTTAGTTTATTGTTTGGCTTCACCTGATCATACAATTTTGCAAACAATAATTTAATTTGTGAAGTTTACTGGTTAAATCTTATCTTTAATTTTCACGTGTTTTATCCCCCATTCATTTAAAACACCATAACTTTTTGTGTGTAAATGGCCTCGTTATTTTTCACCTGTAAATAATAAATACCAGACTCATCCAATCTTATCGGGATATTTATGTTTGATGTTTTAACCAACTTACCCAATTGGGTGTATACATTTATCACTGCATCATTTATACCATCAATACTTACGTTAATATTTGTTTGGGTTAAAGCAGGATTAGGATATACGTTCAATTCGAATCGATTATGTAGCTCATTCAAACCCACATTGTTGTTTTGATGAATAACACCTACAGCATCCAAATCAAAACCACTTTGCGAAAAAGGAGTTGGCCAAGGATCATTCACCTTGTTTCCTTGGCTATCACGACTTGCGTAATTATTGGTAACAGAACCAACTACATCAATAATTTTAACATGAGTTATATTCATGATGTCCAATCCTACAAAATCTTTCATTTCTGCTAAATCAAAAGGAGTACCAAAATTAGCAATATATTTTCCAGCTATGTTATTCAACTTAGTTGCATCAATGCCCTCATAGGAATCTATTTGCGTTATGGTATCATTTAAGCAGGCAGAAGGAAACCTGAAATAATTTTTACCATTACTGCTTACTTCTACAAAAGCTAACTCTAGGAAAGCAGTACCAGGTTTTAATGTTTGGTCAATAAATCCATTTTCAAAAACAGCAAAATCAAATCCAACTCCATTTTTTATTGACTTATCAAACGTTATAACCGCTTCTCCACCATCTCCCAAACTTACAATTCCGTTTCCAGCAGGCCCAGGTATATAAGTTTCATCCCCTACTTGTGCTTTACCCAAAGTAGTATCCGACAGGTCTTGCCAACCTCTATTAACAATGCCACTCTTAGCCCAAGCTATAAAGGCA
>JBILPP010000255.1:0-3406 GCA_044373765.1 Bacteroidia bacterium | reverse complement strand
TAGAATAGCAGCCATTTAAAATAGCCTCTACACTGTATGTTCCCCCTTGAAGTAAAGCAATTTTATTGATGGTAGGATTTTGAAGAAAACTGATGTATCCGTTTGGACCAGTCCAACGGTAGTTTGCTCCCGCAATGGTAGTTGCATTTAGTTGTGCATTTCCATCTTCACAAACCTCTCCGCTGTTAGTTGCCACTGGGCTATTTGGAATAGGCTTTAGAGAAACATTGTAATTAGCCTGCACAGAAGTACATCCCGAATCAATAACACTTACACTGTATAATCCAGCATTTGTAGCGTTTGCATTAGGTAATACTGGATTGCTTAAAGAAGATCCAAAATTATTAGGGCCTGTCCATACAAAAGATTTATTGGGCCCCGTTGTAACCGAATTTGCTATAAATCGAATCGTATCACCAAGGCAAACGGGCGCATTTCCGCTAACGCTTGGTGCTGAAGGAATCCTTCTAACAATAACATTATAATTAGCTGTATTTGAAATGCCACAACCTTGCACCGAAACATAAACACTATACTGGCCAGCTTTATTCGCATTAACGTTACTAATAATTGGATTTTTTAAGGTTGATGAAAAACCATCAGGCCCATTCCAAAAATAGTTGGCTCCATTAATTGTAGTGGCATTTAATTGTAAACTAGCGCCATCGCAAAGTGGTGCATTGGAAGATATATTTGGCATTGCAGGCAGGTTATTAACGGTAACCGTTGTAGCACCTGCAGAAGAAATTGCACAACCAGAAGTTATTGCTGTAACGCTATATAAACCCGCCTTTGAAGAATCTATATTTATAACACTTGGATTCTGAACGTTGGCGGTAAATCCATTAGGGCCAGTCCAACTATAAGCTGCACCAGCAACAGAACCTGCGTTAAGTTGTAATGTTTGACCAGGACACAATGGCCCGTTATTCGTAACTGTAGGAGTTGGTGTGTTGGTTGAAATTTGAACATTTATACTGCCCGGTACAGATGAACAACCATTTACAGATGCCACCACACTGTAATTTCCAGAATAAAAAAGTAACACACTATCCCTTGTAGGATTTTGCACATTTGAACTGAAATTTGCAGGCCCACTCCATAGGTATGTAGCATTGTTAACAGGAGTAGCTGTTAAACTTAAAGTTTGTCCAACACACAAAGGTGCATTTGATGAAACATTAGGTGTTGCAGGAATTGGGTTTACAATTACACTTGCATTTACGGGTGAAGAAGTACAACCATTTAACAATACAGAAACAGAATAAGTGCCAGCAAAAAGCAATGATGAATTTATTCGAACTGGATTTTGTTGAGCCGAAGCAAATCCATTTGGACCAATCCAATTGTATGTTGCACCAACAATTGAAGATGCGTTTAATTGTAAATTATCGCCCACACAAATAGGGGTATTAGAACTAACCGTTGGTGCTTGCGGAAGTGCTTTAACTTGAACATTGGTTTGAAAGGGACCTATTATTCCGCAACCCGGTGCCGTAATGGTAACACTATAAATACCCGAATCGGATATACTCATGTTATTTTTGATGGGGTTTACACTTGACGATGAAAAACCGTTTGGACCAACCCAATTATAAGCGGCTCCTTGTATGTTATTAACGTTTAATACCAGTTGTTGACCAGCACACAGAGGTCCGTTGTTTGATGCGGTGGGCGTATTAATTACATTAACAATGGTAGTAGATACAGCAGAGGTACACTGACCCATGATCACAACGCAATTGTAATTGCCTTGATTTATTAATCCAATATTGGTGATGGTAGGATTGCGTTGATTAGAGGTAAATCCATTGGGACCAGTCCAGTAATAACCACTTGCATTTGCAACTGAATCGCATGTAAGTAGTAATGTTGAACCAATACAGATTGGTGTATTGCTAGAAACAACAGCAGGAAGTGGTGCTTCAAAAATTACTTTCTGTTTGGTATCACTGCATCCCCTACTCCAACCAATTAACGTATCAATTAATGTTACAGTGTACTGCGTTCTATTTGTATAATTACGGGTTCCATTAACACTATAAAAGTAACCCAAATGATCACCATAATTCCACATAAAACCAAACTGAGGAATATTTTGAAACGCCCGAACACTATACATCCTGTCAAAACTAATTGGAGATGAAGTATTGTTAAATGTTATGGTATCTCCTAGTCCTGTATTACAAAGTGTTGATGGAACAAAATCAGCGGTTATTGTTGCTGAAACAAAGGGTTGCATGATAAAATCGGCATTAAAAGGAATGCCACCAACATTTACATTATATGAACGAACAAAATTATTATTAAAGCGAAGCGAACTTAACCATTCTGTGCGGCCATTTGGCGGTGTTGCAGACCAATTATTTGTCACTACAGAAACAGGAGTAGTTGTGGCGTTCTCTATGGTTATTACATAAGGCCCTGTAACATTTACCGGACTCGAAAAAATTGCCAATTTCCTTAATCTATTTAATTGCCCTGCGCCAAAAGTTGAATCAACGGAAACATTTACGGAAGCAAGGGGTAATCCTGTTGGCGTAGAATCAATGGGGCTGGCATTGTAAATTCGGCAAGTAACACTAACTGTTGCTGCAATATTTGCCGATTGCCATGCATAGAATTCGAACCCACTTACCGACAATGCCTGAGGCGCAGAGTACCACTGAGCAAAAGCACTTGCCGTTGTGCTGTTCATAGAAATGGCTTGTAAGGTTGTGGCCTTATTAAATGTGTAATTAACGGTATCATAACTGCAACTGGTTGTTTTGCCCAATCCATTGCTTGATGCCCAACTAATTTGCGAACGATTTAAGTTCCCAGTAATGTTTGTAGGCTGATAAGGTAGGTTATGTTGCGAAAAAAGAGGTAACGATAACAATAACATGCCCAGTAGCGATAAGTAGTGTATTTTACGCATAGTTGCAATTTTTAGTTTAATCAAATATATAGCATTTATTCTCACAATATTTGCATAATCAGTTTATTATGATGTTAACGATTAGCCAATAAAGGCAAATCCCATAACTCTAAAAGCCAATAGATATGTACGTAATGCTACATTTTTTAATCCATTACCTGGAATCACAAAAACACAAAAAGATGAATTCTTTAAATTTATTATACCACTTTTAATGGTTGGACACATGCCATCAAATACCAAAAAGAGGCGATATAAAGGTATGATGAATAAAAGTTGTATGAAGAGTTAAAATGCCTTTATCTGGTAATTTTTTAAGTCACCATTCTTACGGTTTGTCCTAAATAAATTATAATATGGGGTTGGGCCAATTCTTTTATGCTTTTTATAAATACCGTATACCTGAAGTGTTGTTCGGTGAAAGAAAAAGTTTTGGCCAGTTGATAAATCTATTTTAGCAGAAGCTGGACCTGCCTGTGGAACCAG
>JBILPP010000254.1:0-3407 GCA_044373765.1 Bacteroidia bacterium | reverse complement strand
CAATTATAAAAAGTTTAGCTATTACGCCAACATGAATTACCGCAGGTCGGATGGTTGGAGAATAAATAATGGGTATAAAACTTGGAATGGATATGTTAATTTAGGTTACCAACTCACAAAAAAGATTACTATCAATGCCGAGTATACCCGAATGGATCAATTGGTGCAACAACCCGGTGGATTAACAGATTCCATGTATCAAGCAGATGCCCAACAATCCATCCGTAGCAGAAATTGGTTTAAATTGATTTGGAATATTGCGGCTTTAAATTTCGATTATCAAATAAATAACAACAACAAATTAAACATAAAAGCTTTTGGATTAAAGGGTGAACGATCAAGTATTGGTTTTATGAATGCTATAAATACCGCTGATGTAAAAGACGCTAATGGTCTGTTTGGGCTGCGTTTGGTTGATCAGGACAAATACAACAATTATGGTTTAGAAGCACGTCACTTATATACGTACCATATTGGTAAACAAAAACAATCACTGGCTATTGGTGCTAGATATTATGTGGGCAATACAGACAGAATTCAAAATAAGTTTGGTAACCGCGGAACTGAATACAATTTGTCTACAGAACAAAATACACTAAGTCGTGACTTAACATTTAATACCCAAAATGTGGCCTTTTTTGCTGAACATTTATTTAATATCAGCAAACGTTTAAGTATAACTCCAGGTGTGCGTTACGAGTATTTAAAAAATAAAGCATTTGGTATATTAGATGCTAAAAATGTTGACCGTGAAAGTAACCGCAGTTTTGTATTGTTAGGCATAGGTGCACAGTATAAAGTTACCAGCAATACCAATGTATATGCAAATATTACTCAAGGTTATCGTCCGGTGTTGTTTAGCGATATTTCTCTGGCCACCACAGATTCTATTAATCCTGATTTAAAAGATGCATCAGGTTATAACTTCGATTTAGGATACCGCGGCAGCTTAGGCAGATTAGTAAGTTTTGATGTGAGTACTTATTTTATGCATTACGGAAACAGAATTGGAAGTTATACTGTTAATGGTAAAAATTACCGAACTAATATTGGGGCCTCAGAAAGTAGAGGAATTGAAAGTTATATTGAAGTATCTCCAACCAATTTGTTCAAATCATTTAAAGGAGGTCATGTAAATGTATATGCAGCAATGGCTTTTACGCAAGCAGAGTATGTTTCATGGAATGATCCAGATTTAAGTAAAAACCTTAACGGAAAACGTGTTGAGAACGCCCCAAAGCACATTCACCGTTTTGGCATCACTTACCGTTACAAAGTACTAACTACATCAGTACAATATAGCATGGTGGGTGATGCGTTTGCAGATGCATTCAATACAACCAAACCCAATGCGATTGCTACAGCAGGTTTAATACCAAGTTACCAAGTGGCTGATTGGTCTTTTCAATTCATGATTAAAAAATCTTATCAAGTTAGTGGCGGTATAAACAATGTTTTTAACGTCAAATATTTCACCCGCAGATCTGGTGGATATCCAGGTCCTGGATTATTGCCTGCTGAAGGACGTGTATGGTATATTGGGTTGGGAGTTAAATTATAATTAGTTGTAATTAAAATCGAATTTGAAAAATTAGATTCGTTTTTTTTATTTTTCTACTTCTATCCAAACTTCTTTGCCTGCACGTGGCGTTATAGAATTTAAACTTGGCATAAAACTGATGTGCTTGAAGTAAGGTTTAAAATAGGTTTCGTATTCTGTTGTATTGCCACCAAATGGTGGGCCACCATCAAAATTCGTGTTAAACAATAAACCCACTAGTTTGCCATTGGGTGCAAGCAGTTCATGCATGTGCTTTGCATAATCGGATCTTAAGTTGGGATTAATGGCACAAAAAAATGTTTGTTCAATAATTAAATCATATTGTGCTTTGTGCACAAAAAAATCATTGCAAAAAACGTGCAGTTTATCAGCCTTAATAAACTCATTTAGTTTGGTACTTAGGTGTTGGGTTAAGGTAGGCGCAATATCAATTACCGAAACCTGATTAAATCCTTGTTGCAGTAAATATTCAGCCTCGTAGGCATTGCCACAACCCGGAATTAATATATGTAAATTCTTATTGGTTAATTGATCAACGTAGGCTTTTATAGCGGGCGAAACGCCTTTTAAATCCCACCCTGTTTGGCCTTGTTGCCACTTGGTTTCCCAAAACGCTTTGTCTGTCATGTTTCAAAATAATTATAATTATACGCCTAAATACCTTAATCTTGTATGCAAATTTAATCTTAATGAAATTTTTTATTGATACAGCCAATTTGGCTCAAATTGCTGAGGCAAACGACCTTGGAATTTTAGATGGTGTTACCACCAATCCTTCTTTAATGGCTAAAGAAGGCATTGCTGGCGAAGCAGCCGTTTTAAAACACTATATTGACATTTGTAACATTGTTGATGGTGATGTAAGTGCAGAAGTGATTAGCACAGATTATGAAGGTATGATTGCTGAAGGTGAAAAACTTGCAGCATTGCATCAAAATATTGTGGTTAAAATTCCTATGATTAAAGAAGGGATTAAAGCCATTAAGTATTTTTCATCAAAAGGTATCCGCACCAATTGTACGTTAATTTTCAGTTCTGGGCAAGCCATTTTAGCGGCTAAAGCTGGAGCTACTTATATCTCTCCATTTGTTGGACGATTAGATGATATTAGCTATGATGGTATGCAGTTAATTGCTGAGATTTCTCAAATTTATACTGTACAAGGTTATCAAACGCAAATTTTAGCGGCATCCATCCGTAATCCTATTCATATTATTAAATCGGCACAATACGGTGCGCATGTTATTACTAGCCCATTAAGCGCTATTTTAGCATTGTTAAATCATCCATTAACCGATAAAGGTTTAGCACAATTTTTAGCTGATCATAAAAAAGCAAACAGCTAGTTTTTTTGATAAAGAATGTTTTAAAAAGGTCGGTTTTATACCGACCTTTTTTGTTAAATCATACAGAATAATTAAAGTGATTTATAGATATTAATCTTATGGAAGTAGGTCGTGTATAGCCTAAAAGTAAGCATATATTAAATTTGTATATATTATTAGATTGGTTTACTTATATTCATATTGGTTTACTTCACGCAATTTTAAATTAAATCAATAAAAACAACAATAACTACCTCATCACCATTTCAAAAGTATCTTCTGGTATATCACCGACCTCCATTACCAAAAAACCATCGAGCGAATTGTTAAACTTCGGGTCAATATTGAAGGCTATGATTTTGGCATTTTGTTTTAAATACTTTTTAATCAATATAGGTATTTTAGTATGCGCTAGTTCTATATCAGCAATCATATTATCCAATGCCTTAATATCATTTTTCGACATATCTTTTAACGCAGCTCCTTCGCCTTTGTGTTGATACTTGTATTTTTTGCGGGGT
>JBILPP010000253.1:0-3415 GCA_044373765.1 Bacteroidia bacterium | reverse complement strand
CAGTGTTAGCTGATAAGCAAAAAGTTTGGGACTATTACACACAACCCGAACACATTACTAAATGGAATTTTGCTGACCCAAGTTGGCATTGCCCGACAGCAACAAACGATTTGAATATTGGTGGACAGTATGTAGCAAGAATGGAAGCCAAAGACGGAAGTTTTGGTTTTGACTTTGAAGCTGTTTATACAGACATACGACAAGGTGATGGTTTTACTTATGAGTTTGGCGGACGACAGGCAACTGTTGAGTTTAAAGAAACAAACTTACAAACAGAAGTAACAGTAACTTTTGACCCAGAAACAGAAAATCCAATTGAATTGCAAAGAAACGGATGGCAAGCAATCTTGAACAACTTTAAAAAATACACGGAAAATAATTGACAGAAGAAAAACTGCTATTAATAGCCGTTTGCCCCAATAGAGGCTGAAGTGCTTCTATCAGCATTTTTACTTGGTTAACCGTTAAGTGCTCCGAAATGCGCCAAGCCGCAAACCGTTCGAGATTAGTTTTACCCAAACGAGAAAATATTTATTAAATTCAATCAAAAATATAATGACCAGATTTTATTACTTTAAGGTTACTTTTTTATCAATTTCTGCTGGACTTTTTAGTGGAATGGTCGTTTATGGATTATTTGATGTTGATTTTTCAACTAAAGAAGCATTAATAAAATTGATTTATAAGTCTCTCTTTACTGCAATTGGAACGGGATTGATAATGGGAATATTGAATATGGTATTCAAAATTGGCAATTTCCAAAAAAGAGAAAACAAATATCACGGCTAAAAGAAGAAATAAATCTTACCCATGAATTGAATATAAAATCGAACCACTAACTAGCTTATGGCAAAAAGCAGGTTAAATTATTCAATGAAACTTTGAACTTCTTATCAAGTATTGCATTGGCATTTCGTTTCGTGATTCGAAATCGCTAACTTCTTTTTGTTGCAAAACGTAAAAGGACATTTTAAGATGACACACACAATCATGAATAAAAAAATTAAGAATAAAATGACACGTTAGATCATGTTATGATATCCAGAATAAAAACAATACAATTTGTAAGACTTATTTTACTGATGATGGTAACTTTTTTAGTTACACAAGACAGTATTGCTTGCAGTGGATACAAAATAACAATCGGTAACAGCACATTTTGGGGAAGTAACCACGATGCTTGGTTTACAACGCCTCATATTTGGTTTGAAAACACAACAAATGGCAAATACGGTGCAGCATTTACAGGAGCAAGATTTGACGGAGAAAACGGATATGCCCCGCAATCAGGAATGAATGAAATGGGTCTCACATTTGAAAGACTTGTTGCATTCCACCCCAAACAGGAAAGTTTTGCAAATAGAAAAACTATTTCAAATCCGACTAAGTATTTAAAGGATATTCTTCATACTTGTAAATCAGTAGATGAAGTTAAAGATTATATTAGTAAATACGACCACAGCTATTTTATTGAAGACGTTTTTATTTACGTTGACAAATCTGGCAAGTATCTAATTGCTGAACCTTACACTTTGACAATAGGAAATGAACCAACCTACGTTATCGCCAATTTTTGTCCTTCCATAACACCAGAAAAAAATGCCAATAAACTTGACAGATACCGTAACGGTGTAGCATTTATAAATTACGGAATTGACACTACACTTGAGTACTGTACCGCCTTGTTAGATACTATGCACGTTTGTAGAAATAAAATTGGTGATGGAACACTGCTTTCTTCTATTTGGGACTTAAATAACGGGACTGTGAACTTATATTTTTATCACGACTATAATAAAACCTTTCAATTCAACCTAAGTGAAGAGTTAAAAAAAGGTGACCACATTATTGCGATAGAAACGCTATTTCCTTATAACCCCGAATTTGAAAAATTACACAATTTCAAAACCCCCAAAAACAGTAATTTAATAGGAGTATTTATAGTTACTTCCGCTGGATTTTTTTTATTGACTTCTATATTCTTTCTAATTCAATATTTCAGAAGAAAAGAGAATAAAAAGTATTCTTATGTTCAACTATTGCTATTTCCAATTGGCATAACCTTGTTTTATTATATGATCGTATTAAGTGGTCGTATTAACGTTTTCTACTTTCCTGCACCTTACAAAGACCCAACAAATATTTTTGTAAGTTTAACTTCATACATTCCGTTTCAAATACTACTGCTTATACTGCCTTTTTCTATAATTAATTACAAACTATTAAAAGAGAGTAGTTGGAGTTTATTAGCAAAGGTATTATTTACCTTAAACAATCTTATTTACATCATTCTCATTGGACTATTTGCTTATTGGAAGTTTTATGACATTTTCAACTAATAGACAATAATGGAAAGAGAAAGACATATAATATTGAGTTGTCAAAATTGACTAACTTGGAGATAGTTTAAACATGATTTCATGCATTAGTCTTGGATACATTTTGACTTGAACAGTGCAAGTATGACGGCAAATTCTGCAACCCACAAAACGCCAGACCAAAAACTCAAAAAAGAAAACAAAAAATCCCGTTGGTATTGCACCAACAGGATTTCAAGTTTTATACCACCACAAAAGCGAATGGCGTTTACACTCCAAATTGGTTTAAATGGTGGTTTAGGTGTTTGTACATCATGTTGTTCCATTCAGTTTTATTTAACACCCCAAACGAGTGCGATTCTTTTCCTTCAAAAACAGCTTCACCCATTTGTTGCACTTGATTGATGTAATTAATTAAGCGCATTTTTTCTTTTTCAAAATCACGTTCGTTGGTAATTAAAAATTGTGGTGCGGTAGGTCCGCCTTGCTTATAAGGCTCCTCTCCTACTACTTTACTTTTTATAAAATTTTTAAGTACAAAACGTAATAAAAAATTGGGTTTAGCGTGTTTGTTTTCAAAAATCATTTCGTAGGTAACGCAACAGTGTGCTAACATTTGACTCACATTCATTTTACCCCAAAGTGCAGGTGTATTTTCGTTAAGTCTATTAATTCTACTTACCATATCTGCACAAACAGATACACTAAAAATATTGGGTAATGCCATGCTTTGTTTATGCTAAAGATGAAACCACTGCTTCTTTGTGGATTTTGTTAACTAACCCTTGTAATACTTTACCAGGTCCACACTCAATAAACTCACTGGCTCCATCGCTCACCATAGCTTGTATGCTTTGTGTCCATTTTACAGGTGCAGTTAATTGTGCAATTAAATTCGCTTTAATTGCAGCCACATCACGTACGGCATTTGCCGTTACATTTTGGTATACAGCACAAGTAGGTTCGCTAAAATGTGTAGCATGAATGGCAGCTTCCAATTCAACTCTTGCAGGTTCCATTAATGGCGAATGAAATGCTCCACCTACAGGTAAAACCAATGCACGTTTTGCTCCTGCAGCTTTTAATAACTCGCAAGC
>JBILPP010000252.1:0-3418 GCA_044373765.1 Bacteroidia bacterium | reverse complement strand
TCAAATTTATTAAAATGATTAAAATAAACTTAAATCATGCCAATAAAAAATAGCTGCTTTTACTCTATTTAAAAATGTTTGTAAAATATGTATTCGGTTACATTTACAATTAGGCGGATATTTAAGCAAAAAAAGCGGCCTTTAGCCGCTTTCTCGAATATTATATTTAAAAGTTCCAGTTTAAAAAATTGCCCTGAATAACAAGAATAAACCGCCTGCAAGTACTATTGTAACAGGCAATGTTAAAGCCCATGCAATAAAAATATTTTTAATGGTTTTGCCCTGAAGGTTTTTTATGCCTTTGCTAGCAACCATACTGCCTGCAATACCGCTTGACAATACTTGAGTGGTGCTAACTGGCAAACCTAGCCAGGTACTTAAACCAATTGTACTTGCTGCAACTATTTCGCTACTTGCACCTTGAGCGTATGTAAGATGCTGTTTACCAATTTTCTCACCTATCGTTTTTACAATGCGTTTCCAACCTACCATTGTTCCCAAACCTAAAGATAATGCAATCATAACGATTACCCACATTGGAGCGTATTCTGTGATAGATTTCATATCACCAACCTGGCTCTTTAGTATTTTTTTATCTTTAGCATTAATAGTAAAATCTTCACTTTCAAGTAATTTTTTGGTTGATTTACCGATTATGATAATGTCTTTTCTGATGGAAATTTGATCTGGGCCACTAAATTGAGAAAAATTAATTTTATTGCCCATCTTAAAATTCAAATCATTAATTAAACTGTTAATCTTAGCGAATTCGAAGCTATCCGGTTTGCTCAATGATGCCACCTCAACTCTCGAATAAGAAGCTTGGACTTGGGCAATTGTTTTGCGATAATCAGAAATATCTTTACTGTGATCAATGGCAAAATAACTTGGCACAACGGCAATCATTATTAACATGATTAGTCCTACCCCTTTTTGACCATCATTACTTCCATGACTGAAACTAACACCTGTACATGTGATTAACAATATTGCGCGAATCCAGAACGGAGGAGGGGCGTTTGTATCAGGCTCTTTAAAAATGGCCTTATTTTTAATTAATTGCTTCAATATGTACATTAAAATAATGGCCAAACTGAAACCAGCCAAAGGAGAAAGCACCAAAGACAAACCAATATCGCCAGCTTTGCTCCAATTTACGTATTTTAAACTTGGTTCATCAGCTATTAAACCAAATGCCAAACCAACACCAAGTATAGAACCCACAAGGGTATGAGAACTACTACAAGGAATACCATAATACCAAGTACCAAGATTCCATATAATTGCTGTTAAAAGCAGTGCCATTATTAAGGCCACATTATGAGCCAAATCTGCATCTGTTAAAACCTCAACAGGCAACAAATTACTAATACCCATCGCCACGGTAATACCACCGGCAAATACACCTATTCCATTCCAAATCCCACTCCAGATAACAGCTACCCAAGGCTTTAAACTATTGGTATAAATTACAGTAGCAACAGCGTTAGCCGTATCATGAAAGCCATTAATAAATTCGAAAACACATGCTAATAATAAGCAAAAGATTAAAAGGGCAGTGTAAGTAGGGTCTAAACCGAACATGTTTTTTTAGTTTGTTTTTGTTGGGGCAAATGTAGTTTCAACAAGATGAGGCAATGTTAAGTAATAGTTAACTTTTACATCAAAGTACACTAAATTTAACGATTTAGCTCTATTAAGCACATCGAAATATAATTATATTTAGCATATCCACTTGTCACAAATTGCTTTCTGTTTATAATTTTTATTTTACTTTCGCCATTCACAAAACACAATTACCTAAAAAACATGAAAAAATTCTTAGTTGGTATGCTAGCTTTTGCCTTGTTAGCAGCAAATGTAAAGGCCGATGAAGGCATGTGGTTGCCTTGGTTGTTAAAAAACCAAACCACAGAAGCTATGAAAAAAAAGGGGCTTAAATTAACCGCTGATCAACTTTACGACATCAACAAAAGCAGTTTAAAAGATGCTATAGTTTGGTTTGGAGGCGGTTGCACCGGTGAAGTGATATCTCCAAATGGGTTAGTTCTAACAAACCACCATTGTGGATACGACTACATCAGTAATTTAAGCACCAGTTCGGATAATATTTTAGACAATGGCTTTTGGGCTAAAAACTACCAAGAAGAAAGACCAGTTGCTGGATTAACGGTAGCATTTGTTGTTAAGGTAGATGATATTACCACAGAAGTATTGGATGCGGTAAAAGGATTAAACGAAAAAGAGCGTACTGCAAAATTACCAAGCGTTTATAAAGCCATTATAGAGCGTGTTACCAAAGGGACCCAATATGAGGCACAATGCCGTGAAATGTATAAAGGTAATGCTTACTACGTATTTACTTTTGAGCGTTTTACGGATATTCGTTTGGTAGGCACACCACCACAAAATATTGGTAAATTTGGTGGAGAAACTGACAATTGGATGTGGCCTCGCCACACAGGAGATTTTAGCATGTTTCGCGTATACATGAGTAAAGATGGTAAACCGGCTAAATACTCTCCAGAAAATATTCCATTAAAAGCCAAGCATCACCTTCCAATTAACCTAAAAGGGATAAACAGTGGCGATTATTCTATGATTATGGGTTTCCCAGGCAGAACGAATCGTTACGAATTTAGCCAAGGTGTGCAAATAGCAACTGATTTAGTTGACCCTGCAATTGTTGCCTTGCGAGATGTAAGGTTAAACGCATGGAGAGAAGAAATGAAAAAAGATACAGACATCCGTTTAAAGTTATCGGGTGATTTTGCCAGTGTATCGAACTACTGGAAATACTTTAGAGGAGAAGCTGAGCAATTAAAGAACAATAAAGTATTTGAGCAAAAACAAAAAGAAGAAAAAGCATTTGCTGCTTGGGCTAAAGATAAAGCTGATTACAAAAACTTGTTAACTGAAGTTGAAAAAACATTTGCTGTTTATAAACCTTATAGTTTACAAACTACCTATTTAAGAGAAGGTATTTACGCTCCAACTATAGTAAAGTACGCTCAATTTGCATCAATGCTGGAAGAGGCTGTTACGAAAAATGACACCGCTAAATTATCTGGATTGAAAAAACAACTTGTTGAAGCAGTTAACGATTTACCTTATGACGAACCAATTGTTGGTGCTGATAAGAGGCTTTTTGATAGCATATTGGTACATTATTATAATAACATCCCTAAAGACCAGCAAGCACCTTATTTTGCGGAAGTGATTTTAAAGTATGGTACATCGCCACGTGAAGCCATAAAAGCTTATACTGATTATGTATTTGATAACAGCATTTTTGCCAATACAGAAATGACCAGAGGTTTTATCAAAAATCCTAGATTAGGAATGTTAAAAAATGACATCGCATTCAAGCATTTTGATGCATTTAGAAAACATTACAATACTGCATTTAAAGCTAAAG
>JBILPP010000251.1:0-3420 GCA_044373765.1 Bacteroidia bacterium | reverse complement strand
CCTTGCGTATGAGCCTATAAAGGCATAATCAACAGCCGAGAAATTTACAATTCGTGAATAATCGGCAACGCCATTTTGAAATAAATTTAAGGTATTGGGTATATCATCTATTCCATATCTTATTAAACTAAAAGCCATTACGCTTTTATCGTTTATTTTAAAAGATCCAGCACCGTAATCGTGTTTTGCAATTCCAGCAAACTGTTCATTGTGCATAAAACTTAACTGAATATTGTCTTTTATTTCAACTAACCCTGCAGGATTCCAATAACCAGCAGTCACATCATTAACAGAAGATACAACTGCACCTCCCATACCATAAGCTCTGGCGCCTATTCCTAAAGATAAAAACTCATTACTGTATTTATAAACTTGACCATGAACCAATGGCGTAAGGCCTAGAAATAATATTAATGCTGTAACAATTTTACACAGCTTTACCATTGTATACTTTGTTTTAAATTTATAATCAAACTACTTGTATCTTCTATTAGTTTTTCTTCTAACAAAAGGGCCGCATCACACAAAACTTCTTGGTTAAAATCGCTTATAGGTGTAACCCCTGCCTTTATCATAATTCTGTTTAACGAATACACAAATTTATTATTATCTGTATAATAAAAAATGTATTGGACTTTACGAAAATGGTTAAAAAACTCGAAAAATTCTTCAACATCTTTCATTCCATATAAAGTTAAATAGGAAGCCAAGTCATTATCGTTAATAGAAGCTAATGAATTATAGAACTTATAAAGGATTTCAGGATACATTCTAACCAATATCCTATCTAACATTAACTCTGCTAATATGTGTGCAAGAAACCACTTCCTATTTAAATCATGATTAAACTTGGCATTATTTATTATTAAAGAAGATTGACGTAAAATATCATTGAAAAATTCGGAGGCATGAAATTTTTTATCTGCATGATAATGGGCTGCGCATCCATCAAAAAAAAGTTGATTTGAAGTAGTCGTAAATAATTTTACGTGTCGAAACGATTTAATTTTACCACGGGTAATATCAGGTAATAATAGCCCTGTATTATACTCATGTTGATTATCTATTCCATCAACAAAAAAATGTGAAAAGTAGTTCAAAGGTTTAGTTGCGCTTTCTTACTAAGCCATTCTTTTTGTATTCAACACGATTTCCACCTTTGGTTCCATCAAAGGTAGGACACTTTTTTGCCTTACATCCCAAAAAGGGCAAAAGGATTATTAAACATAAAAGTAAAACCAACGTTTTAAAATACATATTGGATGAATTATGATACATGCAATATAAATAAAAAATCCCGTGCTAAAGCAACGGGATTTTTTTGAAAAGAGTTATTCCTAATATTATTTCTTAGAAGCAGCTTTCTTAGGTGCAGCTTTCTTAGCAGCAACTTTCTTAGGTGCAGCTTTCTTAGCAGCAACTTTCTTAGGTGCAGCTTTCTTAGCAGCAACTTTCTTAGGTGCAGCTTTCTTAGCAGCAACTTTTTTAGGTGCAGCTTTTTTAGGTGCAGCTTTCTTAGGAGCAGCAGCTTTTTTAGGTGCAGCTTTCTTAGGAGCAGCTTTTTTAGGTGCAGCTTTTTTAGGTGCAGCAGCTTTTTTAGGTGCAGCAGCTTTTTTAGGTGCAGCGACTTTTTTAGGAGCAGCAGATTTTGCAGGTGCTGCTTTTTTAGTTTTTTTAGTTGCCATGTTTTAAATATTTATTTGATTGATTACACGAACAAATTTATACGAGTGTTTATATATTTCAAATACATGCTCACTATCAGTTACTAAAAATAGCCACGTTGTTTTGTTGATAACCATATTTATCTTCATCAAAGTATTGATTTATCAGGCATTTTCAAGAGTTATTAGATGTACTAATCATACATAAAATTGTTAGTCACAACATATTCACACACGTATTCAATCATACTAACTTCAAATAAAAATCAAAATGTAAAACACATATCAATCATTGTTAACTACTGTAAATACAAGCATCTTCAAGCATAATATAAAGTACATATTATAACATCAAACAAATCACATTACTAATAACGTAACTACTACCACATCAATATAAAAATACTTTTCGTGTATATTTTTTTTTACACTTGATTCAGATTGTTTATATATCGACTATAAAAACACAACCATTAAAAGACATATATTTTTCAATAGCTAGAAACCATTTTATAATTAGATATTTATTTAAAAACGATCTTGAAATTTTTACGTGGTTATTCACACTTTTTTTTTCATTTATTAAAAAAAAGAAAGCTCCTATTAACCAAAAAACATAAACTGTAGCTATTATTGAAATACTAATTGAAGAACATTATGCATGCAGAAATCATCACAATTGGAGATGAGATTTTAATAGGCCAAATTATAGATACGAACTCGAGTTGGCTGGGACAAGAACTAAGCAAAATGGGCATTCAGGTTGTACATCGCACCTCTGTTTCTGATAATGCACAGGCCATTATCAATGCTTTAAATAGTGCCAAACAACGAGCCGATATTATTATAACTACAGGAGGATTAGGTCCAACTAAAGATGATATTACTAAACATACTTTTGCTAATTACTTTAATACCGAACTTATTTTAAACCAAGAAGTGTTAACATGGGTACGAGATATTTTTAAACGCAGAAACTTACCCATGGTTGATAGTAATAATGCCCAAGCAATGGTGCCTAAAAACTGTGAAGTACTTTTTAACAGAAGCGGAACTGCTCCTGGAATGTGGTTTGATGAAGATGGGAAAATTTTCATTAGTATGCCCGGAGTTCCATTTGAAATGAAAGTGATTTTTGAAGAGCAATGTATACCTCGTTTACACAAACGATTTTCTTTACCAGTAATTATTCATCGTACCATTTTAACTTGTAATATAGGAGAGAGTTTTTTAGCACAAAAAATAGAATCAATTGAAAATGATTTACCACCACATATTAAATTAGCATACCTCCCTGCAGTAGGTATGGTAAGATTACGACTTAGCGGTAAACATATACATTATGCAACTTTAAAAGAGGAGATAGATGAAATTATCGCCAAATTGTATGATACAATAGGTGAACATATTTATGGCGAAGAAAATGATTCATTAGAACATGTTGTTGGTGTATTATTAAAATCATTAAACAAAACTTTATCAACTGCAGAAAGTTGTACTGGTGGATATATATCACACCTTATCACTTCTATCCCCGGTAGCTCATCTTACTATATGGGAAGTATAATCAGCTATTCAAACGAAGTGAAGATAAATGAACTTGGCGTATCAGCAAAAATATTAAACTCCAACGGAGCGGTTAGCGAAGCTTGTATAACACAAATGGCAGAAGGGGTAAGAAAAAAATTAAATACAGATTATGCCATTGCAACAAGTGGAATTGCAGGACCTGATGGAGGCACCCCAGATAAACCAG
>JBILPP010000249.1:0-3475 GCA_044373765.1 Bacteroidia bacterium | reverse complement strand
TCATCGCACCGTCAAAAAATTACTTGTATAACCGCATCAATCCAATTTGCGATAACGCAAAATTTGTACTTAAAAATTGGGGAAGTAAAAAGTTAACTTCTGCTGAAATATCATACCAAATTGGAAATAACGAAGTACAAAAATTGAGTTGGACAGGGGAATTGCCATTTGAAAAAGAAACCATTGTAACCATTCCTTATTTACAATGGCCAAGTAATTTAACCGATCGTACATTTAAAGTATGGGTGAGTAAGGTAAACGGTTTAACCACTGATGAAAATATGCATAATAATGAAATGCACAGTAAATTTGATTTACCTGTTACTTTACCAAGTAAGTTTGTTGTACAAACATTAACCAATAACGTACCCTCGCAAAACAGCTATACCATTACAGATGGATACGGTAACTTGGTGGCATCAAAAACATATACAGCGGCCAATACGTTACACCGAGATACCTTTAATTTAGGATTTGGATGTTATACTTTTAAGTTTATTGATACAGAAGGAAACGGTTTAGCATGGTGGGCTGCACAATCAGACGGAACAGGCTCTTTGCGTATACAAAATGTAGGAAGTCCAATTCAAATATTTAAAACGTTCACTACTGATTTTGGTTCTTTCCAACAGCTCAATTTTAGAGTACAACATGCAGTAGGTGTTGAAGAGGAATTGTTGAACAGTGATGCAGTCAAATTATATCCTAATCCGGCAAACAATTTAGTTACTATTGAAGGCATGGATGTGTTGAAGGCTGAAATAACAGATGCTTCGGGTAAAGTTATTTCAACTTATCATCATCCAGTTTCAGGCCTTGACATATCAAGTATTCCTGCTGGAATTTATTTTATAAGACTTACCAATAGCAATAGGCAATCTGTTGTAAAAAAACTAAGTATAATAAAGTAATATATTTTATAAAAGGATTATCAAACGGCATCAACCTAAAAAAGTTGATGCCGTTTTTTGTAATGCAGCTTATATTGCAGCATGATCGCCTCTGAAAGCAGTTATGTCAATACACACACACACCACAAACCTGGCACAAACGAGCTGGTGGTGCGTAATGCTTATTTAAAACTTAACGCACCTCAATTATCAGAATTGCCTTATATGGTTTCAGTAGGATTGCATCCTTGGCACATCAATAAATACAACTTAACAACCTGCACCGATTTGTTAATGGATGTGGTAAATTTAAACAATGTATTTGCTGTTGGCGAAATTGGTATTGATAGAGCAATTGATGTTCCAGTATCAACCCAAATACAATATTTTGAAGCACAATTAAACATTGCACGCGCGGTACAAAAGCCAGTTATTATTCATGCGGTAAAAAGTTACAGCGATTTGATGCCCTTTTTAAAGAAAACAAAAGTTCCTTTTATTTTTCATGGCTTTACAGGTAATATTCAGCAGGCTAAAGAAATTTTAAAGTACAACGCTTACCTCTCATTTGGTAAAAGTCTGTTTGAAGAAAAACACCGCGAAGTATTGGCTCAAATTCCAAATGATAGATTTTTGTTGGAAACAGATGTGGCTAAAATAAGTATCAATCAAATTTATGATTTAGCTGCAAAGTCAAAAGCGATTGAGGTGGATGAGCTAAAGTCTATTGTATTTAATACATTTGCCGCAATAACTAAATAAGTAGTAACGGTTACGTATGAAAGAAATAAAACCTTGGATGGGAAGAACCCAATTGTTGTTGGGTGAGGATAAATTAAGTAAGCTTATTAATTCCAATGTATTGGTGGTTGGTTTAGGTGGAGTAGGAGGTATAGCTGCCGAAATGATTGCACGAGCTGGTGTTGGTAAAATGACCATTGTTGATGCCGATACGGTGGATCCCACAAACCGCAACAGACAAATACCCGCTTTACAAAGTACCGAAGGTGTTTTAAAAACAGATGTGCTCAAAGCTCGGTTGTTAGATATTAATCCTGAATTGGAATTAACCGTTATTCCCGAATATTTTAGGGACGAGTTAACCCATAAAATATTGGATGAAGGTAATTTTGATTATGCATTAGATTGTATTGATACATTGAGCCCTAAGGTATTTTTTATTAAAGCATGCATTGATAGGAAAATACCATTGGTAAGCAGTATGGGTGCAGGTAACAAAGTAGATCCAACACAAGTTAGGGTTGATGACATTTCAAAAAGTTACAATTGTAAATTGGCTAAGTACACACGTAAATATTTACATAAATTTGGAATACGTAAAGGAGTAAAAGTTGTTTTTAGTGCCGAAGAGGCTCAGCAATACATGGGTGTAACCATGGTTGGTGCACGCAATAAAAAATCGGCTCCGGGTACCATAAGTTATTTACCAGCGGTGTTTGGATGTACAGTGGCTAGTGTTGCCATCAGAGATTTGTACAACAGGAAATAGGAGAGATTTGGGGTATATACTTTCCATGTTCGAATTTCAACCAGCATCCCATAGACTGTGCCCAATAACTTCACGCAACAAACTGAGCACCTACAAAAACTTATACCACCTATAAACAAGATACCCACCAACAAAAATTATCGGTGTTATTTGTAAGCCAAATCACCATATTTGCTAGCAGAAAATAAATAAACCATATACGTATATGACAAAAATAAAAGTAGCCAATCCAGTTGTTGAGTTGGATGGCGATGAAATGACCCGCATTATCTGGAAGTTTATTAAAGATAAATTGATTTTACCTTACCTTGATTTAGACATTAAATACTACGATTTAGGAATGGAACACCGCGATGCAACAAACGATCAAGTAACGATTGATGCTGCAGAAGCGATAAAAAAATACAACGTAGGTATTAAGTGTGCCACCATCACCCCTGATGAGCAACGTGTTAAAGAATTTAGCTTAAAACAAATGTGGAAATCACCAAACGGAACCATCCGTAATATTTTAGATGGTACTGTTTTTCGTGAGCCAATTGTTTGTAGCAACGTACCTCGTTTGGTGCCTAATTGGACTGCTCCAATTTGTATTGGCCGTCATGCTTTTGGAGACCAATACCGTGCAACCGATTTTGTTACCAAAGGAAAAGGTAAGTTAACCATTAAGTTTGAAGGCGAAGACGGACAAGTAATTGAACATGAAGTATACAATTTTAAAGGTGATGGCGTGGCATTGGCCATGTACAATACCGAAGAAAGTATTCGTGGTTTTGCCCACTCATGTTTTAACCAAGCATTAACTAAAAAATGGCCTTTATATTTATCAACTAAAAACACCATCTTAAAAAAATATGATGGTAGGTTTAAAGATATTTTTGAAGAGATTTACCAAGCTGATTACAAAGCTAAATTTGTAGAAGCAGGTATTGTTTACGAGCACCGTTTAATTGATGACATGGTTGCAAGTGCTTTAAAATGGCATGGTAATTTTGTTTGGGCTTGTAAAAACTATGATGGGGATGTACAATCAGATACTGTTGCGCAAGGTTTTGGCTCATTAGGTTTAATGACA
>JBILPP010000248.1:0-3479 GCA_044373765.1 Bacteroidia bacterium | reverse complement strand
TATAACTACAACCTGGCAATTGGTTGGAGTGCTTTTTATTTACAAAATCTAACACCCTTTGCGCAGGAGCTTGCAAACTTTGTGTTACCGAAAAACATTTTTGCTCCACACTTTGCTGAAATTTTAAAGCAGCTAAAGGTCCGTAATCATTGTACTTTTCAAAATCTTTGGTATCGATACTTACTACTAAACCCGAGTTGGCAAACGCATTGTTTCGTTTACTAGGACTCCATCCATTTACCACAATTTCTCCGGGAGCAGTGGCTGCAGGTGCAATAATCCCTCCTGGACACATACAAAAACTAAACACCCCATGCCCTAAACTCTGGTTTACTATACTGTAACTAGCAGCGGGTAAATAGGCGCCACGGTTATCACATTTGTATTGAATGCTATCTATTAATGCTTGCGGATGTTCGATGCGAACACCTAGCGCAAATGGTTTGGCCTCAATTAAAATATTTTTCTTATGTAGTAACTCAAATATATCACGCGCACTGTGGCCCGTAGCCAATATTACATGTTTGGTATCTACAGTTTGATTTTGGTTAATAACTACTGCGGCTATGGCATTATCTTTTATAACCATATCCGTTAGCTTTGAGTTAAAGTGCACTTCGCCTCCAAAATGTAAAATGGTATCTCTTATAGCTGTGATGATATTGGGTAACTTGTTGGTGCCAATATGCGGATGTGCTTCATATAATATGCATTCGTCCGCTCCATGTTTTACGAATAATTCTAAAATACGCTTTACATCTCCTCTTTTGGTACTTCGGGTATACAACTTACCATCACTATAAGTTCCGGCACCGCCTTCACCAAAACAATAATTACTCTCAGGATTAACCGTATTGTGTCTGGTTATTAAAGCTAAATCTCGCCTACGTTCTCGCACATCTTTACCTCGTTCAAAAATAATGGGCTTTATGCCTTGCTCAATAAATTTTAAGGCTGCAAATAAACCTGCTGGACCAGCACCAATAATAACAACATGAGGTGCATGAGCCACGTTCTTAAAATCAAAGTTTAAATCGCGCTCAGAAACTTGCTCCTCTAAAAATAGATCAACCAATAAATTGTAATGTATGGGACGTTTTCGGGCATCCAAAGATTTGCGTAAAACACGAACTCCATTAATGTCGCTCACCCCCGAATTTCTTTTAATGAATTCTAATGTGGTTAATTCATCAAAGCATTGCTCAGGAAGCAAAGCAATTTCAATTTGTTTAATCATAATTGGTTAGGTTTTTATCCTAAAACGCATCACCACTAAAAATACAGGCAATAAACGATGTAGCTAAAATGTTAGCAACAAAAATGCTAAAAAAGAGTGGTAAGTGTTACTTTTGAGGTAAATAATAAGTGCACATAAACACTTATGCCTCTGTTTATCAATACCATAAAACTAAAACAGGATAAAAATTTAAATCATAAGTATACAATGACAGATATTAGAACGCTAGAACAAACTGCAACCCAAGTAAGAAGAGACATCCTGCGCATGGTACATGGCGCAAAAAGCGGACATCCAGGCGGATCTTTAGGTTGTGCTGATTTTTTAACAGCACTTTATTTTAAAGTACTAGAACACGACCCCAAATTTAACATGAATGGGAAAAATGAAGATGTATTTTTTCTTTCAAACGGACATGTTTCGCCACTATTTTACAGCGTTCTGGCACGTTCGGGTTACTTCCCTGTTGAAGAATTAAAAACTTTTAGAAAATTACACTCTCGTTTACAAGGTCATCCTGCAACTGCTGAACATTTACCCGGTGTGCGAGTTGCATCGGGCTCACTTGGTCAAGGTGTATCTGTTGCTGCCGGTGCTGCATTAGCTAAAAAACTAGATGGCGATAAAAACTTGGTATATGTTTTAATGGGTGATGGCGAGTTAGAAGAAGGCCAAAACTGGGAAGCATTTATGTTTGCTGCGCACCACAAAGTAGATAATTTAATAGTAACTGTTGACTATAATGGACAGCAAATAGATGGCAGCACCATGGAAGTTTTAGGCTTAGGAGCTGATATCAAGGATAAACTTATCGCATTTGGTTGGGAGATTTTACATATGGATGGCCATAATATGCAAAACATAATTGAAACCATGGCCAAAGCAAAAACCGCAACAGGGAATGGCAAACCAATATTTATCATCATGAAAACAGAAATGGGTCATCCCATTGACTTTATGGTGGGTTCGCATAAATGGCATGGTATTGCACCAAGCGATACCGATTTAGAAAATGCATTGGCGCAACTTCCTACAACATTAGCTGATTACTAAAACACAATTATTTAATCCATGCAGTTTAAATCGCTTACAATTTTTATTGTTTTAGTTGGGTTAATATTAGGCATACAGTTTAATGTAACGGCCCAAGGTTATACCAAACCTAAAACACGCATTTTATTTTTGCTTGATGGAAGCGGAAGTATGTATGCTGCAATGGATAAAGATATCCGTATAAATGTAGCCAAAAGATTACTGGCTAAAATTGTTGATAGTTTGGAGAGTGCAAAAGATGTACAAGTGGCATTACGTGTATACGGACACACCACTCCTCCGGGTCAGCGTAATTGCAAAGACACCAAATTAGAAGTACCATTTAAATACAATAACCACAAACAAATTAAAGATAAACTTAAAGATGTGGTGCCAAAAGGAACCACATTAATTGCCTACTCTTTACAACAATCAGCTTACGATTTCCCAAAAGAACCAGGTGTAAGAAACATCATTATTTTAATTACCGATGGTATAGAAGAATGTGATGGCGACCCTTGTGCGGTATCAGAAGCATTACAAAGTCAAGGTGTGGTTTTACGCCCATTTGTTATTGGCTTAGGTAGCACCGAAGATTTTAGAAAAGCTTTTGAATGTGTAGGCAGATACTATGATGCCAATACAGAAGAGAGTTTTAATAATGTCTTAAATGTAGTCATAACACAAGCATTAAACAGCACCACGGTACAAGTTAACTTACTGGATGTAAATGCAAAACCAACGGAGACCAATGTAAACATGAGTTTTTACGACATGCACAGCAACCAGTTGGTGTACAACTACATTCACACAATGAACGAACGTGGGATACCTGATACCGTATTGCTAGACCCAATATACAAATACCGCATGGTGGTGCATACCATTCCTCCTGTTGAAAAAAGTGATATTGAAATTACCGCTGGCCGACACAATATTGTTGCTTGTGATGCGCCACAAGGTTTTTTAAATGTAAAAATTTTAGGTGTAACCAACTACAACGATTTAAAATTTATTGTTCGCAAAAGAGGAACCATGCAAACGCTACATGTGCAAAATGCAAATACACCAGAAAAATACCTAGTAGGCAAATACGATCTGGAATTGCTGACACTACCGCGACAACTATTTAAAGATGTGAGCGTAGATCAAAACACCACCACTACATTAGAGATGGCTCAACCAGGAAGGTTAAACATATCAGCATTTA
>JBILPP010000247.1:0-3482 GCA_044373765.1 Bacteroidia bacterium | reverse complement strand
CCAAGCAACGTATCGTTTAGTAATTGGTATTGATATCCAAAATCGATAACAGAACCTTGAATGCTCCAACTTAAGTATGGACGAATAGAAACAGCCGTTGCATTATTAACCGGAGTAAGTAACTGCATTTGTGTAGTAGTTGAAAAATTAAATGGGTTGGTCCATTTAGAAGTATCCATTCTATTAATGCATCTGGCACGCCAATAATACGTTTTTTCAAAAAGTCTATCGGTTGGCAAGTTTAAATTTACATACTGAGGTGTAAAATCATCCGGTATATGTACATCGGTTCCTTGGGCTAATTCAGGCGAGTTAAATTGTGTGGTGGTATCTAATTGCCACTGTACCCAATCCGACCCGTTAATACCTGTAATTAAGGCGTCAGTGCTTGTGCCAATTCCTACCATTCCATTTGGTGGAAAATAAAGTGAAGGAACTGTTTTAGTTTTAAAAACTCGAGCTAAAGAACGCTCAGCAGTATCAGTTCCCATAATTTGGTAAGCACGCCACACAAATGTACCACCATATCCAACTGATGTATCTAAATAATAATAAAAAGTTCCATCATATTTTAACGAATCGCTGCTTATAAAAAACCTTGTTGGATTAGCACTAAATACCGAGCCTGAATCAATTTCAATTACAACTTTATCTGCCCAATTATCTTTGCGCACATAAAAACGCAACCTCACATCTTGATTAACGACATTATTACTTGGCTGACCTAAATTTATTTGCCCGGTATACGTTTTGAACCAAGTGTTACTCCATGCTGTCGTATCTAATGCATGCATGTGGCGCAAGCGCGTATAATACTTTGTATTTAGCTTTAAATTATTGGGATATAAAATTGAGTTAGGTGTAGTTAAGGTATCTAATAACAGCAAGGTTAAAGCCGAATCGGCATAAAGTTGTAATTGACTGGTTGCACCTGTACGTAATGCCCAATAAAAGCTAGGTTTTAAAACAACTGTACTAAATGCATTACCTGGCGATGTAACAGCGGCAGCACCATACACCAATGAATTACGCACAGCCGACCATTCCGAAACATGATGACCAAACTTTGCTCTAATTCTAAAATAGTAGCGCCTATCAAACAATAAATTATACTGTGTGTCTTGTATGTTTATTGGATTCAAAAATTTTGTTTGCAGCCTAACTGATGAAAAATCAACTGCGGTGTCCCACTGTAACTCAACCATAGCCATACTGGTAGTTGGCCAAGTTAAAATATTTCTAGGGTAAATATTAGCCGATATGCTATTCAGCGTAGGCTGTGTGTAAAAAGTATAATTAGTTACATCCGACCAATCAAGTGTATCGCCATCAGTATTAATGGCTGTGCAAGTCCAAAACAGTTTTCGTCCGAATTGAAACAATGAAGAATCTATGAAAAAGGATTCCTGCTGAATTTTAAAAGTGTATAAAGGAGAATTAAACAATGGAGTGGTATCAACTTTAAACAAATAGGTTGCCTGGTTAGTTGAAGTTACAGGGTATGCACTAAGTGGTCTAACTGCACCGGTTGTATTTGTAACGGGGCCATTACTAGCCATTTTAATCCCGGTTGTAAAATTATATACATCAGACCATGCTGATGTATCACCTGATTTGTAAGCACGAGCACGCCAATATACTTTTAATCCCTTTCTAAAAGATGGTGATTTATTACTACTTGTTGGTGAATAAGCAGAGAAAAAATAGTTGCTAGAGAATGATGCAACAGAATCATATTGAAATTGATATCCTGTTGCTTGAGATACCGTATTTACTAAAACAGAAACTTCAAAAGCTTTTAACTGACCACCAGATGTTGGCGACAACAAATATGGTTGAGGTAAAAAAGCCCAACTGACATTAAAAAAGGGTATGATGCAAAAAACAAATAATATTAATCTTTTCATGGTATTCGAAAGTACCAAAACTTTTAAGAGTTTATACTATTGTGAACAATGGTTTTTTTGAATACATGATATAGTCATTAAACTACCGCACTGCCAAACTCAAACTGCATATCGTTTAGTTTGCGGTAAAGGCCATTGTTGGCCATTAACTGCTCGTGTGAGCCTTGTTCGGCTACCGTACCTTTGTCAATTACAACAATTTTGTGTGCGTTGCGTATGGTGCTTAAACGGTGGGCAATTACAAAACTCGTTCTGTTCTTCATCAAATTATCTAATGCTTCTTGCACCAATTGTTCACTTTCACTATCTAATGATGAGGTGGCTTCATCCAAAATTAAAATAGCAGGATCTTTTAAAATGGCTCTTGCGATGGCGATACGTTGACGTTGGCCCCCGCTTAATTTTATACCACGCTCTCCTACTATGGTTTCATATCCTTCAGGAAACTTGCAGATAAAATCGTGGGCATTGGCTTTGCTTGCCGCATCGGCAATTTCTTCGGCAGTAGCGCCTAATTTACCGTAAGCTATATTTTCTGCAATGGTGCCCCCAAATAATATTACATCCTGAGGCACAAAAGCCATTTGCTTACGCAATTGTGTTAACGGAAAGCTGATACCATCTTTATCATCAAACAAAATACTACCCGATGTTGGTTCGTAAAACTTTAACAACAAACTGGCTATGGTGCTTTTACCTGCACCGCTAGGACCAACCAAAGCTATTTGCTCACCATTATTAGCCGTTAAGGTAATGTCTTTTAATACACTCACATCATTACGGCTTGGGTAACTGAATGCCACTTGTTTAAACGACACATTCCCTTTTAACACATATTGCGAATCAATGGCAATTTGAGTAAGCTCTACAGGTTCGCCTTCTGCACGTAATATTTCACGAACACTTTGGGTGGCTCCTAATGTTTTTTGCAATTGACTAAACATATCTGCAAAGCCTGCAAAAGTGCCACCCACAAACATACTGAAGATAACAAACATGGTTAACGAACCCATGGTGAGTTCCCCGGTTTGAATCATGTTTGCACCATACCACATTACAAAGGCAATGGCTCCAAACACACTAAAAATCATAAACGAAATAAATGCCCCACGATAACGTGCGTTGGCTATTGCCGTATCAACCACAGCATATACACTTTTTACATAACGTGAAATTTCGTATACCTCGCTGGTAAATGCTTTAACAATACTGATGCCCTGAAACGTTTCTTGTACAATGGTTCCACTCTCGGCCAATTGATCTTGTGCTTTACGGGCCATTTTTCGAATACGCATGCCAAATACAACAGCCAATACCGCAATTACAGGAACAACAGCCAACATCACCAATGCCAATTTGGTACTGATCCAAAATATAAATCCTAAGCCAATTATTAAGGTAAATATGCCACGTAAAAACTCGGCTAGCGTAAATGAAATGGCATCTTGTATTTGAGATAAATCTGAGGAGATGCGATTACTTAGCTCGCCTACCCGTTTTTCGGTAAAATAACTCATGGGCATACTCAGCAATTTACTGTACACATCCCTGCGCAGGTCTGCCAACGACTTCTCT
>JBILPP010000246.1:0-3484 GCA_044373765.1 Bacteroidia bacterium | reverse complement strand
GGTAAAACGGTAGACATTAAAGTTTCTGAAGATGGTAAAGTGTTTGTTCGTGATTACGGCAGGGGCATACCTTTGGGTAAGTTGGTTGATGTGGTAAGTAAAATCAATACTGGTGGAAAATACGACAGCAAGGCTTTTCAAAAATCTGTTGGATTAAACGGTGTGGGAACAAAGGCGGTTAATGCCTTATCAAACCAATTTAAAGTACAAGCATTTCGCGATGGCCAAAGTAAAGTAGCCGAGTTTAGCAAAGGCGAGTTAATTAAAGAACATAAACAAACCGAAAGTTTAGAGCCCAATGGTACAGCCGTGTATTTTACACCCGATGATACCATTTTTAAAAACTACCATTACATACCCGAGTACATAGAAAACATGCTTTGGAACTATGCGTTTTTAAATAGTGGCTTAACCATTATTTATAACGATAAGAAGTTTTACAGTAAAGATGGATTATTGGATTTGCTTAAACGTAAAACCAACGAAGAAAACATCCGTTATCCAATAATACACTTAAAAGGAGAAGATATTGAAGTGGCCATTACCCACGAAAATCAGTATGGTGAAGAGTATTACAGCTTTGTAAACGGACAACATACCACGCAAGGTGGTACGCACTTATTGGCTTTTCGTGAGGCATTTGCTAAGGTAGTACGTGAGTTTTATAAAAAAGAATTTGATTTGGCCGACATACGTGCCAGCATTGTTGCGGCAGTGAGTGTTCGTGTGCAAGAGCCTGTTTTCGAGAGTCAAACCAAAACAAAACTAGGTTCGGCTAACGTGGCGCACGAAGGGCCAACCATGAAAAACTTTATTACCGATTTCCTGAAAAAATCGTTTGATGATTTCTTGCATAAAAACCCAACAGTGGCTGATGCCTTGTTAAAACGTATTATGCAAAGTGAACGCGAGCGCAAGGATATGGCTGGTATTAAAAAGTTGGCCAACGAACGTGCTAAAAAAGCATCATTACACAACAAAAAATTACGCGATTGCCGTTTTCATTATGAAGATGAGAAGCAGGAAAAGCGATATGATACCACCTTGTTTATTACCGAGGGTGACAGTGCCAGCGGTAGTATTACCAAGAGTAGGGATGTAGAAACACAAGCCGTATTTAGTTTGCGTGGTAAGCCATTAAATTGTTATGGTCTAACCAAAAAAGTAGTATACGAAAACGAGGAATTTAACCTTTTACAGCACGCCTTAAATATTGAAGAAGGCTTAGAAGGTTTGCGCTACAACCGCATTGTAATTGCTACTGATGCTGATGTGGATGGCATGCACATTAGGTTGTTAATGCTTACGTTCTTTTTACAGTTTTTCCCTGATTTGGTAAAAAATGGCCACTTGTACATTTTGGAAACTCCGTTGTTCCGTGTGCGCAACAAACAGCATACACACTATTGCTACAGTGAAGATGAAAAACAAAAAGCCATACAAAAATTAGGCGGCAAACCAGAAATTACACGATTTAAGGGTTTGGGTGAAATTTCTCCTCAAGAGTTTGGGTTGTTTATTGGCGATGAAATCAAACTTCAGCCTGTAATATTAAAGCAAGATGTAACCATTAAAAGTTTGTTGGAATACTACATGGGCAAAAACACCTTAGATAGACAAAACTTTATTATAGATAATTTACGTGTTGAGAAGGATATGATGATTGAAAAAGAAGTGGCGTAATTATAGGGGTTGGAAGTTGGCTTAGCCTCATCAATTTCGCAGCGCAGCTGAGGTTGAAGAGGATTGAAAGATAAATTTCCAACTTTCGCTAAAGCTATGGTTGGCTGAAGATGTTTTAAGATAGAAGTTAGAGGCTTGTAGTTGGAAAACTATCAACTAGTAACCAATCAACCAATAACTAGAAAATAAAAAAGATGAGTGACGAGATATTAGAAAATAACGAAAAAGATAACCAAGATCAAAATTATGTAACAGGACATGTTATACCTGTTACTGGATTATACGAAAATTGGTTTTTAGATTATGCATCTTATGTAATTCTAGAGCGTGCAGTTCCTGCTATGGAAGACGGTTTAAAACCCGTTCAGCGCAGGATATTACATGCCATGAACGAAATTGAAGATGGTCGTTTTAATAAAGTGGCCAATGTAATTGGACAAACCATGCAGTTTCACCCACACGGTGATGCCGCAATTGGTGATGCATTGGTTGGTTTAGGTCAGAAAGAATTACTTTTTGAAATGCAGGGAAACTGGGGCGATGTGCGCACAGGAGATTCTGCTGCAGCCTCTCGTTACATAGAAGTGCGCTTAAGCAAGTTTGCTCTTGATGTGGCATTTAATGCTCAAACCACCAATTGGCAATTATCTTATGATGGTCGTAAAAAAGAACCCATCGCTTTACCAATGAAATTCCCTTTGCTTTTGGCACAAGGTGTTGAAGGTATTGCGGTTGGTTTAGCAACCAAAATATTGCCACATAACTTTTGCGAAATATTAAAGGCTGCCATTGATTGTACAAAAGGTAAAACTTTTGAGTTGTATCCTGATTTTATTACTGGAGGTACTGTTGATGTGGCCAACTATAATGGCGGTAGTAAAGGTGGTAAAGTACGTATACGTGCTAAAATAGAGGAGTTTGATAAGAAGACATTATTAATTAAAGAAATTCCATACTCTACCACAACAGGTGGTTTAATAGATAGTATTTTAAAGGCCAACGATACAGGTAAAATAAAAATTAAAAAGGTAATTGACAATACCGCTGCGGATGTTGAAATTGAAATACAATTGGCTCCAGGCGTATCACCAGATATTACCATTGATGCGTTGTATGCCTTTACCGATTGCGAAATAAGCATATCGCCAAATGCATGTGTGGTTTATCAAGATAAACCTGTGTTTACCGAGGTAAGTCAGTTGTTGCGTGTTTCTGTAGAGCTAACAAGAGAGTTGTTAAAACGTGAGTTAGAGATTAGAAAACGTGAGTTACAAGACCAATACTTATTTGCATCGTTAGAGAAGTTGTTTATTAAAGATGAAATGTACATCGACTTTAAAAAGTATGCCGACAAGGAAAACTTGTTTTTATACTTAGATGAGCGTTTTAAGAAATACAAAAAGCAATTTATACGCGAAATTATACACGATGATTACGAGCGATTAACCAAAATCCCAATGATTCGTATTACCCGTTTTGATAGCATTAAAGCGGACGAATTAATGGCGCGTATTCAAACTGAATTGGAGCAAGTAAACTACGACCTAGATAACCTAAAAGCCTATCAAGTGAAGTACTACGAAAACTTGTTAAAGAAATACAGTAAAGGGCGCGAGCGTAAAACCGAAATTAAATTATTTGATACCATACAAGCCAACCAAGTGGCCATTGCCAACCAAAAACTATACGTAAATCGTGCAGAAGGTTTTGTGGGTTATGGATTGAAAAAAGACGAATACATATGCGATTGTTCCGATATTGATGACATTATTGTATTCCGCAAGGATGGTAAAATGATGGT
>JBILPP010000245.1:0-3494 GCA_044373765.1 Bacteroidia bacterium | reverse complement strand
GGGTTTGTTTTATCTGCGCTCCAATTTCTTAAAAAATCTTGCAACTGGTCAACATCAAAAAGGCGGGTATCTATTTGTTGAATTTCATAAAACGCCTCATAACTAGGATTTGCCAAGTAGGCATTAATTACTTCTTTTACTTGGTTAATTTCATAGGCATTTATACCCAAATGGAGTGCTGCCGCGCCAAACCCTGTTACAAAATAATATATAAAAAACCGCTTGGGGCCCCAATGGTTTTCTAATGCACTGCCAAACATCCACAAACTAAACATATTAAAAAACAAGTGCATAAAACTGCCATGCATAAAAATATGTGTAAGGATTTGAAACGGCCTAAAGAAAGTAGACTCTGGATAATACAAACCAAGTTTTTGGTTTAAGTTGTATCCGAAGCGTTCTTCGAGAACCACACTAATAAGGAATAACAACCCATTAATTATAATTAGGTTTTTAACAACAGGTGGTAATATACTAAAGCCTTGTGGTCTAAAATTATTTTGCATGATTCGGTTTCAATCAAAAATTAAACCCATACCAAGAATGGGTATTGAACCTGTCAAAAATAAAAAACATCTGCCGTTTTGTGGCAGATGTTTTTAATGAATTATAAACGAAAAATTGTTTAGTGTTTATCCTAAATACGCTTTTAAGATTTTACTCTTGCTAGATTTACGTAATCTGCGCAAAGCTTTTTCTTTAATTTGGCGAACACGCTCACGCGTTAAACCAATTTTTTCGCTAATGTCTTCTAAGGTGTGCGCTGGGCCACCATCTAATCCGTAGTAATATTTCAATACATCGCGTTCTTTTTCGCTAAGTGTGGAAATAACACGGTTAATTTCTTTTTGCAACGACTCGTTAATCAATTGCACATCTGGTCTTGGCTCATCGTTGCTATCTAAAATACCTAACAAGGTGTTATCCTCGCCTTCGGTTAAAGGTGCATCAATAGATAAGTGCCTTCCTGTTGAACGCAGTGCGTTTTCCACTTCTTGCAGTGGTAAGTCCATTTCAATGGCTATTTCTTCAACAGTTGGCTCGCGCTCTAATCTTTGCTCCAATTTAGCTGCAACTCCACCAATACGACCAATTGAACCTACTTTATTTAACGGTAAACGAACAATACGTGATTGATCAGCTAACGCTTGTAAAATAGATTGACGAATCCACCAAACCGCATATGAGATAAATTTGAAACCGCGGGTTTCGTCAAAGCGTTTGGCAGCTTTAATAAGTCCTAAATTTCCTTCGTTAATTAAATCGCCTAAGGTTAAACCTTGATTTTGGTATTGTTTTGATACCGAAACCACGAAACGAAGATTTGCATTTACCAATCGTTCTAGTGCTACCTGATCTCCTTCACGTATTCTACGTGCAAGTTCCACTTCCTCTTGGGCATCAATCATGGAAACTTTACTAATTTCGTTCAGGTACTTGTCTAGCGATTTACTCTCACGGTTGGTAAACTGCTTACTAATTTTTAACTGTCTCATTGTTGGATGTTACTCCTTACTATTAAATTAAAGGGATGCAAATTTGGTGAAATATAAGTGATTTTACAGTATTATCAACAAGTTTTTTACCTGTATGGCTATTTTAGATGGCCATACAGTATTCAAATTTTTATTACGCTGATTTACAATAATCTAGCAAAGAGCGGCATCAACTTCATTTTCCTTTAGTAACCTTTGCACTTATACTAATGATAAAAATCATAATCAATATGGCCCTCTTAAAATCTACGATACTCACCATTTTAAGCTTTTTCGCTTTGGTATCTTTTGCCCAAAAGCCAACCATTTTAGCAGGGCCAATGCCAGGTTATATAGAACATAAAGAAACTGCCATTTGGCTCCAAACCCAGTGTGCTAAAAAAGTAAGCCTGCAATATTGGATAGCAAACGATGATGCTAAAAATGCATCAACCCTAACCAAAACCGTTGACAATTGCCAAATAACAAACCACCATTTTATAATTGGCGATTTGACTATGGGCAAAACGTATAAGTACCAAATTTTATTGGATGGTAAAGTAGCTAATTTCCCATATCCACTCACTTTTAAAACCAAACCTTTGTGGGAGTGGAGAACCAACGCTCCCGATTTTAATTTTTTAGTGGGCAGTTGTTTATATGTGAACGACAGCACTTACGACAGACCCGGGAAACCTTATGGACAAGGTACTGACATATTCCTAAAAATGAATGAAAAATCAAGTGATTTTATGTTGTGGTTGGGTGATAATACCTATACGCGTGAAGCAGATTATGGCAGCATAAGTGGATTACATTATAGGTACCAGCATACCCGTGCAGATAAAAACTTACAACCATTTTTGGCATCGCGTAACCATTATGCAACTTGGGATGACCATGATTTTGGGAGCAATGATGCCTGTAAAACATACCCATTAAAAGAAACCACATTGGGTCTTTTTAAAAGCTATTGGGCCAATAAAACTTATGGCGAAAACAACCAAGGCGTTTATAGCATGTTTAGTTTTAGCGATGCTGATTTTTTTATGCTAGATGACCGTTATTTTAGGGATTATCAGTTTTTAAACGACTCGTTAAACCCTAATAAAACACAGCTTGGCGAACAGCAAATACAGTGGTTATTTAATAACTTAGTTTATAGCCGTGCACCATTTAAATTTATTGCAATTGGCGGACAATTTTTAAATGAAAACACAGATAAAGAAAGCTATAATTTTTATAAAAAAGAACGCGAACGCATCATTAATTTTATAGTAGTAAATAAAATTAGTGGGGTGATTTTTTTAACTGGCGATAGGCATCACACCGAACTGATTAAAAACACAACGGTTGAAACCAGCCTTGGCTATGCGTTATATGATTTAACGAGCAGTGCCATGAGCAGCCGTGCAAGTGATTTAAGTAAAAGCCCTGAGTTTAGTAACCCCATGCGTGTAGCGAATACATTGGTTATGGACAATAATTTTTGCAACATCAGTATTAGCGGAACCCGCGGTAAACGCTTATTAAATATGCAATGCTTTGATAAAAACGGTGCATTAAAATGGGAGTATAAATTGGGTGAAGAAGAATTGAGGGCTAAACGGTAAATACAATGATTAACTAAACCTAAATTTTAAATATTACCTGAACTCATTTCGCAATATCAAATCTCATAACCACATAAAATAATTGAAAATATGAATTGCCAAACATAAGGCACACATTTGCGTATTAAGCTACAGTAGAATAATTAAAATTGGGGTATAGCATAAAACCCAACAGTTAAAACTGATAGCCCAAATTAAATGTTATATCGAAAAAAGCACCTGGGCCTGCGAAGTAAAAAAAACCTCCAAACCCACCCGTACCAGTATCATGTTCACCTTTAATATTTGGGCACAATTTTAAACCTTGCGAACAGTACAATGAAAACTTTCGGTCTCTATCGAAATATATTTTCTGTCCAACTCCTGCACCCGCCAAAGCATATAATCCTACAGAACCAAACGTATG
>JBILPP010000244.1:0-3499 GCA_044373765.1 Bacteroidia bacterium | reverse complement strand
ACGCAAATTTAAACTTGCGTTTTAGTGGTGATATCGATTTAACTGATAATATAACTAAATATAATTTTGAAGCGAAAGTTCGTCATGCCAACCTTCAACCCCTTGGTTTTGATACAGCAGACTTAACTGTTAATGCGGATGCTGATATCAATTTTGCCTTTAAAGATTTGGATCGAAACAAAGGCCAAATAAATATAACAGATTTAAGCATTGCTAAAAATGAAGACCTTTATGGAATTAAACAAATCTTTATAAACGCGGAAAACAACAACGGAAAACGTTCCTTGCAACTTAAAACCGATAACATTGATGCCGAAATTAAAGGAGCGTTTAACTTATTAGCATTGGGCCATGCAAAAGATGTAGCCCTTCATCAACTTATACCTGAGTATTTTAAAAAGCCTGCAGTTAATGCCAGGCAAAAGGAAAATTTTGAAGTGTCGCTGCAAGTTAAAACACTGTATCCTTTTAATGAACTTTACTTTCCTGAAATAGAGTTGCGTAATACTCAATTTAAAGGGGCATTTAATGAAAACAATCAACAGTGGTATGCAAATGCTTACTTTGGTGGTTTGCGCTATGGCAAAACCAACATACGTGGTGTCACCCTAAAACACACTAAAAATGCTGGTGATGGAGCAGAAATACTGACATCATTTAATAGCTTGTTAGTAAACGATACGCTCTACGCAAAAGATGCCGCAATTAAAATAACCCAACATAAAAACACGGCTGAAATTAACTTAATAGTAAAAGACAGCAACAGTTTATTTACCACCAATACATTAGCCAACGTTACCTTTACCGATGGTAAAATAAACATGGTTTTTGATTACAGTAAGTTTAAATTTAGATCGGGCGATTTTGAATTGCGTAAAGGAAGCTCGCTTTGTTACAGTAATGTAGGACTAGATTTTACTGGGTTTTACCTTACACGTAACACCACCGAAACCATTCTTGTAAACGGTGTTTATGGTTTCAACTCAACCCATAATATGCTTGTTGATGCATCAAACATTCGATTAAACTTAATTAATGATTTAATTCCTCAACTTACCATTAAAACAGATGGATTATTAAATGGCAATGTGACCATATCTACCAAAAATAGTGGTTTAGTAATTGGTGGAGATGCTACGCTAACCGACCTTTCATTAGATAAAGATACCCTTGGCGACTTCAGGCTATTAAGCAGTTATGCCGATGATCAAAATCGCTTGATGGCATTTATAAAATCTGTTAAAGGGAAATTACGTAACTTAGAAATAGGTGGTTACTACGATTTAAGTCGGAAAAATGATGCGTTAAATTTTACCGTTAATATTGATGAATCTGATATTACCTCTTTTCAAGCATTTGTTAAAGATTACATCAAACTATTAAGCGGAAACATACGCGTTAGTGGCCAACTTTCTGGAAGTATTGAAAAACCTGAATTCGATTGTAATGTTGATTTTATGGGAGTAACACTCATGGTAGATTACCTTAAAACCATCTATTCTTTTAGCACATCGGTAAATATTAATGAACAACAATTTACCATCAACCCAACCGAAGTTAGGGATATAAACGACCACAGGGGAACACTATCAGGGGTTATTACACACAACAGTTTTTCTAACTTTAATACCAACCTTGTTTTTAATAACTTAAAAGATTTTCAGTTGCTAAACACCGGATCAAAAGACAACGATTTGTTTTATGGCAAAGCATATGCTGATGGAAGTTTAACCCTTAAAGGCCCTTTTTCTGATTTGTTGTTGGATGCCAAATTTACTGGTAAGCAAGGAACTGTAATTAATATACCGCTTAGCACCAGTTATGGTGATGGTGAAGATGGGTTGATTCACTTTATAAGTAAAGATTCTACTCCAGCCAATACAGATTATAAACGCTCTGGAACACTTAGTGGTTTTGCAATAAATTGCATGTTACATGTAACCAAAGCATCAGAAATTAATATTGTTCTTGATGAACAACAAGGCGATAAAATAAGAGGCAGGGGTAATGGTGATATTAAACTTGAACTTACCCGCAGTGGTCAGTTTAATATGTTTGGTGAAGTAGAGGTGGATGAAGGTGATTATAAGTTTACGGCCATGAACCTGTTTACCAAGAAATTTACACTTAAACCAGGTGGTAAAATTAGTTGGACAGGAGACCCAATAGCAGGACAAATGAATATAGTAGGTGCCTATAATGTGCGAACCACGGTTGCTGATATTGTTGCAGGAGCGACCAACGATGAAAGAGAATCTCTAAAACAACAACGTATTCCTGTAGAGTGTTTGCTATATGTTAAGGGTAGTTTGCTAAATCCTGATATAAAATTTGATATGAATATATCTGATGTGAGCGGCTCGTTACCTGGCAATACCGTGTCTGAGTTGCAAAATACCTTAAGGGTGTGGAGAAACGAAAACGAATTAATGACGCAACAAGTAATAAGTTTAATGTTATTTGGTCGCTTTACGCCAACAAACGTTCAAAATTCTACAGGGCCAACTAATTTATCGGCAGGGGTAAACAACACATTAAGCGGTTTTGTATCAGCCCAAGCAACAAATTTTATACAGCAGCTTATTCCTGGTTTAGATGTTAATGTTGATTACCACACCGGAAACGAAAGTGTGCGTGGACGTACCATTGTATCGGCCTCAAAACGTATTTTAGATAACCGATTAGAGATACAAGCCAGTATAGATCCCATTAATACGTACCAAAACTTTTTAACCCAATATAACCTTACACGCAGTGGAAACCTTAAAGCCAAAGCTTTTTCACGAGCTCAACTAGATCCAATTTACAACAGAAACATCAATACAAACGGTGTGGGTTTATACTACCGAAAAGAGTTTGATAGTTTCAGCAACTTGTTTACCCCTAAAAACAAAAAGGTAAATAATGTGGTGCAATAATAAATACAACCTAAATTTCATTAAAATTGCATGCTTAGTTATCCTATTGGTATTAAGAAAATAATTAACATAACATGAGTAAAGCAGGAATTCCATCGGTAAACTTAACCGACTTTATTAGTGGCGATGCCCAACAGAAAAATGCATTTGTGCAAGAACTGGGTAAAGCATACGAAGACATCGGTTTTGTTGCCGTAAAAGGTCATTTTTTAAATGACGAGTTAAGTAATAATTTATACGAACAAGTAAAGCAGTTTTATGCGTTAAGCAATGATAAAAAAGAAGCCTACGAGGTACCCGGACTTGCAGGCCAACGTGGATATACCAGCTTTGGCAGAGAGCATGCAAAAGGTAGAACCGAAGGTGATTTAAAAGAATTTTGGCAGTTTGGGCAGTGGGTTGATGATGGTGATGTTGTTAAGGCAGAGTACCCTGATAATGTCTCGGTAAATGAACTTCCACAGTTTAATATTTTGGGTAAGGAAGCATACAAACGTTTAGAAGAAACAGGTAAACACATGTTACGTGCCATTGCCTTGTATTTAAACTTAGACGAATTTTATTTTGACAATAACATTCAC
>JBILPP010000243.1:0-3501 GCA_044373765.1 Bacteroidia bacterium | reverse complement strand
CTTATAAGGCTGCAACATTAGTTCGTTTGTTGGTTAAACAAGGTGCCGAAGTGAAGGTATTAATGAGCGATGGTGCACAAGATTTCATTACCCCGCTTACCCTATCAACCCTTAGCAAAAATCCAGTGTACCACCAGTTTGTATTAAACAACCAAGGCGAATGGACTAACCATGTAGAATTGGCCATGTGGGCCGATTGTCTTTTAATTGCACCTGCAACTGCTAATACCATTGCAAAAATGGCTCATGGCATTTGCGATAACTTGTTATTGGCAACTTACCTTAGTGCAAAATGTGTAACATTTGTGGCTCCCGCCATGGATTTAGATATGTACGCACACGGTAGCACACAAAACAATTTAACTACTTTAAAAAGTTATGGCAATATTGTGTTGCCAGTTGCTAATGGCGAACTTGCCAGCGGTTTAATTGGTGCAGGAAGAATGATAGAACCCGAGGAAATAATTGGTTTCTTACAAACACATTTAGTTACTACTCAAACCTTAAAAAACAAAAAAGTATTGGTAACCGCTGGGCCTACATACGAAAGCATAGATCCAGTGCGTTTTATTGGCAACCACAGCAGCGGTAAAATGGGGTTTGCCCTTGCCGAAGAATTTGCCCGACATGGTGCTGATGTAACTTTAATATCTGGCCCTACTGATTTAACAACCAATAACCCGAAAATAAAACGTGTGGATGTAACCAGTGCCGATGAAATGTTTGAAAAAACCTTAAAGGCATTTACCAAATCGGAAATAGCAGTAATGAGCGCTGCAGTGGCAGATTATACGCCTGAGAAAGTAAGCATCACCAAAATAAAAAAGAGTGGTGATGAATTACACCTTAAACTTAAAAAGACAAAAGATATTTTGGCCGAATTGGGTAAGCATAAAACCAAAAAACAAACACTGGTGGGGTTTGCTTTAGAAACCAATAACGAAGTGGCCAATGCAAAACAAAAGCTGCAAAAAAAGAATTTAGATTTTATTGTTCTTAACTCGCTGCGCAGCAAAGGAGCTGGTTTTGGGTTTGATACCAACAAAATTACCATTATAGATAAAGTGGGTGTGCAAACGGAATATAAACTTAAATCGAAAACAGAAGTTGCACACGATATTGTACAAAAAATAATAGACATGAAACATGCGTAAATTTGTAGCTTTAATTGGATTTTTATTAAGCATTGCATCTCTTCATGCACAGGACGTAAATTGTAAAACAATTATTCTTGATAACCAAATTCAGCTAACTGATAAACGTGTTTTTCGTTCGTTAGAGCAAGCCATTAGCGAGTTTGTAAACAACACCAAATGGACTGCAGATAAAATTCAAACCAACGAAAAAATTGAATTAACCATCCAGATTATACCCAGTAAATACGACCAACAAGGCAATTACATCGAAGGCAACGCGCAAATTATTTGTCAGCGCCCCGTTTTTGGCAGCACCTACACCACCAATACACTAAACATATTAGATGAAGACTGGAAGTTTAATTACGTAGAGTTTCAGCGAATGGATTACAACGAAAATAGTTTCACCAATAACTTAGTTGCATTGGTTGCCTTTTATGTAAACTATGCCATTGGATTAGATTATGATTCGTATGCGCCATTAGGTGGAACGCTATATTTTAATAAAGCGTTAGGCATTGCCAATCAAGCCCAAAGTAGTGACGGTAGCAGTGGCTGGAAACCCTTTCAGCGTAATATCCGTGCACGTTATAATTTAATTGATAACGCATTAAACGCTCGCTTCGAACCCATCAGGCAAGCATATTATAAATACCACCGCCAAGGTTTAGATCTGATGTATAAAGACCCTGAAAGTGCACGTAAAGCAATTTTTACCAGTTTGGAAATGGTTCAAAAGGTGTTTAAAATTGCACCCAACACGGCTATGTTAATTGTGTTTTTTGAAGCCAAAAGTGATGAATTGGTAAATATTTACAAAGGGGCTTCTCCTACCGAAAAATCTAAAGCAATAGAATTATTAATGGAGATTAATGTTGCGAATATTAATAAGTACGAAAAAATACGAAGCTAATAACACGTCCTGTTTTAATGTTGTATTTTGCTAATGTTTGTGGCATTGATTGATATTAAGCAGGAGTCGATAATGAATAATTTACCTACTTATTTGTTGTTGAAAATTAAGTAGCAAAACTTTGCTTACACTCTCCTATTTTTGGCCATTATATGCTTAAGGAATTACACATACGCAACTACGCGATTATCAAAGAAGTTGATATTGCCTTTAATAATAAACTAAATATTATTACAGGAGAAACAGGTGCGGGTAAATCTATACTAATGGGGGCATTGGGTTTGATATTAGGCGAACGTGCCGATACAAAATCATTGATGAATGCCAATGATAAATGTGTAATTGAAGGCGTGTTTGATATAAGTACGTATAGTATAAAATCATATTTCGACCAGCATGAGTTAGACTATGATACTACCTGTATTTTGCGCAGGGAAATTGCACCCAATGGCAAAAGTCGTGCGTTTATAAACGATACACCAGTAAACTTAAATCAGCTTAAAGATTTAGGATCTCAATTAGTTGATATTGTTAGTCAACACCAAACTTTAGATTTAAACAACAGCGATTTCCAGTTAAGTATTGTTGATGCTATTGCAGATAACAACTTGGATTTAGAGCAATATAAATTAAGTTACAAGCAGTATAAACATACTGAAAAATTATTATTGGTGCTTATAGATCGCGAAGCCAAAGCCAAAACTGATGAGGATTATTTGCAATTTATTTTAAACGAATTAAATGAAGCCAACCCTTTACCAACTGAACAAGAAGAGTTGGAAAAACAATTGGAAGTTTTAAGCAATGCCGATACCATACAGCAATGTGCGGGTGTAGCTTTTAGTGCTTTACATGCCGATGATCAAGGTTTAATTGAGGTTTTGCGCGAAATTAAAGTAAACTTAGGCAACGGTTCAAAACACCATCCTGGTTTGCAAGATTTGGTAAAACGAATAGACTCGGCCATGATTGAATTAAAAGACATTGCTGCCGAATTAGAAAACATAACAGAACAAACCCAAGCCAATCCAAGTGATTTGGAACGAATTGATGCACGTTTGCAATTGATATTTAACTTGCAAAAGAAACATCGTGTAGCCAATAATAACGAGTTAATTTCCTTTAAATTAGAAGTAGAAGAAAAGCTAAATAATATTGGCTCTTTGAGTGATGAAATAATTAATACCCAAAAGTTATTAAACGACCTTAAACTAAAAATAAGTAAGCAAGCCGCAAAACTTAGTGATAGGCGCGCCAAGGCTATACCACAAATAGAACAACGTGTAAACGAATTATTGGTGCAAGTGCAAATGCCCGATGCACAAATTAAAATTAGTCAACAAATTTTAGGCGATGCTTTTAACGCTGATGGTATTGATCAAATTGATTTATTGTTTGCTGCCAATAAAGGCTCTAGTTTTCAACCCATAAATAAAGTAGCGAGCGGTGGCG
>JBILPP010000242.1:0-3502 GCA_044373765.1 Bacteroidia bacterium | reverse complement strand
TTGATCAATTATTTTTCCATAAATTAGTGGGTCGAGTAAAGAGAAAACCTGGTTAATGGTGGCAAATAACATGGATAAGCCAACTAGTTTTTTATATCGCTTAAGGTAAGTAACAAGTATTTTCATTGATAAAATTAAGGGTACAAGTTTACATCATAATAAACACAATATTTTTATTATTCAGGTTACTAATAAAACACACAACAACTTCCCTTTAAAAAATCACTACTAATTGAAATAATAATTAATGCCAATTGTAAAGTTACGCCCGGGTTGCGGAATCCTACCCCAATCCAAGTGTTCGCGGTAATAGGTATTAAATATATTCTCAACCGCAAGGTTAAATTGAAACACCGACTCGCCCACCTTTTTAAAATATGAAAAACGTGCAGTAAACGTATGCCAATTGCGCGTAGCTATTTCGCCAAACTCAGGATTAATTCTGTATTGATTAGCCGCAAAAGCATGTTCTATTTGAATTTGCATACTATCGTTTTGATACCTTAAAGCACTTAATATTTTTAATGGTGGCACTTGTTGCATCACCAATCCATTGCTTAAATTACCATGTGTATAACGCATATTACCCTGGTACCACAACTTCATCACCTTAAACTTTACTGATGTTTCAACTCCTGTTAAAGTAGCATAATCAATATTACGATATGTTTTAACACCTCGTGCACCAATGGTCATAGCGATATAACCATTTATTTCATGCGCATAAATGTATTGGTTAATGTGGTGATAAAATAAAGTGGTACCTAGCGTTACTTTTTTAAACACCAAAGTGTTTTTAAAATCAACCTGTATTGCTTGTTCGGGTAACAAATCGTATTTGCCTAAATAGTCGTAACCATCAGCGCGGTTAAACAAATAAAAACCCATACGCTCGTTTGATGTTGGTAAGCGTTTGCCATGAGCAAGCATTAACACACTTTGCCATTTTTTTACTTCTCTACCCAAATTTAAACCTACACTATTTAACCAATTACTGCGCGATTTTTTTATATCAAAACCAAAACCGACCCATTGTAAAATACCTGTTTCATCAATGGCATGTTGTTCAAAATAATCTTGCCTAAAATTAACGCTTGTAAAATATTTTGTAGTGATTTGGTATTTATACTGAGCAGAAACTCCCACATTGTTTAAATAGTTACCCGGCAAGGTTTGCATAAACATTTCCTTTTCGTTTTTAGGATACATGGTCATATCTGCACGGGCGTATGCGCGATGTCCATCAGTACGTAATTGCAACAAATGTCTTCCTTTTTGGTAATGAAGTTTACTGTAAAATCCTCTGGTGTTACTCCATCCGGGCATATCCATATGTATAACAGTTTCCGGACGTTTGGTATCATCCATGTAATGTGAAACGGTATTGAAATATACTTTACTTTCAACAATGGCATCATTCCATTTTTTAATGGTGGTGCGATGTGTTAATGAACCAATAAAAGCCTTGGCAAGCGATACATCCATAGGTAAAGCTGGGTAACCTATGTTGATGCCTTTATCATAAATAACATCAAGCAACAACGTGTGTTTTTGGCCCAACTTAATGGCAGTACTGGAGTTGATATTAAACTTCTCGTAAGCGGTGTACTTTACAATTTGATTATAACCATTTTGGTAATCGTTTGCCTTACGGTAAGCACCACTTAAGCGTGTAGCAATATTGTTGTGGTTGATGTTTATGTTAAAACCCGAATTGGTGGCTTTATTTACAGACGAATATTGTGTGTACACATTTAATTGTGGTTTGTTGTGGCAATGAAAAGAAGCTTCTTTTAACTCGAAGTTTATACTACCACCAACAGTGCTACCCATGGATGATGAACCAGCACCATGATGAACTTGCAATTTACTTAAATTACCCGGCTCGATGTAAGAGGAAACCGGATCCATTTTATCAGTGCAAGCGCCATACATGCGCATGCCATTTATCATCATATTTATTTGTCCAGCACTGTAACTTCGCAAAGTGGGTTCCATACCAAAAGCACCACGCCTAATTAGGTTAACACCTTCCATACGCGACAGGATATCTTCTGTAGAACTGATTTTACTGCTGCGGTAAAAATTAAATGCTTCGTTTGAGCGGTCTTTATCATCGTTACAAATCAACAATTCGTTTAACTCCAGCGGAGGTTTCAGCGAATCAACAATAGGTGTTTGTGCTTGTATATGCACAACAAACACAAAACATAAAAGGGTATAAAATAATTTCATTTTAGTTTAAGTTGACTACATCTTTTTTAAACCATATATCATCGCCAACTCAGCGAAAACCTCTGCGTTACTCTGCGGTTAAATTAACGCAGAGGTTAGTGAACATTCGCGCGTTAATTCGAGTATGGTCATTCACAAAATATAGAGAACGCTGAGCAACGCCTGTGCCATTGAAGAGAGATCTTATTCTGAATATTATTACGAAGTAATATCATTTACGCTAATCCCCTATCGACTATGCATCTCCATATTCTGCGATAATCTCTGCGTTACTCAGCGGTTAAAAAATATTAAAATGTAATATCAAAATATTGATCGTTGCTTAAAAGCACACCATTCTTTTTAATGGTTAAATGCACACGCCAAAATCCACTCATGGTAAAGTTTACCTTTCCTAAATAATGTCCGTTTGCAGTATGAATAGGATTTACATTATTGGGCGAACCGTGTCCCATGGAAGGCATTTCAGGTTCAATTTCTACCGTATAATTTTCTACAGCAGGAAAGTTCATCATATCGGCCTTTTTGTGTATCGTTATCTCAAAATCGTTTAAACCAATTTTAGGACTGGCTGGCTGAACCAACGATACAAACAAGCGTGCACTATCATCGGCAGCCACAATAAAATTACGCATTACAGCCACAGTTGGGTTAGCAACAGTAATTGCCAATGTTCCTTTTCCTTCTTTATCGTTAACATGGTTATGAAAATTAATATCTAACATCCATGTTCCACCCATAGAAAACACCACTGCTGACTTAAACAATTGATCGGCTGGTAAGGATTCAGAAGCATTTTCAACCGGAGCACTGTGTTTCATGGTACCCATATCCATCATGGGAGTAACAGAAAAATGGCCATCTTTTAAGCGTACATTGGTAACTGAATCGTACATGGCCGTGTATATTTTTATGTAACCAACAGAGGCTGCCTTATCAGCATAAACTACTGCTTTTGTAGCTGCGCCTGTTACATATGTTTCGCCTAATTTAATAAGGTTTGAAGGTATTGCTAAACCTAAATCAGGATTATTATTTGTATTAGAAGGAGTTGTATCATCTTCTTTTTTACATGATGTTATACCAATAACAACAGCAGCTGCCATCCATAAGATGGTATTTAATTTTTTCATAAAATGCGTATTAATTTAGTGGTGAGTAGTATTTGTAGTTGTATCAAGGCTGGATACAAAATTAGTAATGACAACTACTATGCCCTTGGAGGCTGAAACACCGTCATCATAAACTGATGTGCGTATGAAGATTT
>JBILPP010000241.1:0-3507 GCA_044373765.1 Bacteroidia bacterium | reverse complement strand
ATCTGTTGACACCAAATTAAGCAACGAGAAATTTATGGCCAATGCCAAAACAGATTTGGTAGAAAAAGAACGCCAGAAAAAAGCTGATGCTGTTGCTAAAATTGAAGTGCTAAGGGGTAGTTTATCAAGTTTGTAAAGTGTATTGTTCAATAATGATCAGCGTAGTTAATAAATATAAAAATGGCTTTTAGAGATACCAAATCGAAAATAATTATAAAAACGCCTGAGCAAATTGAAGGTATACGTGAAGCCAGCAAACTAGCGGGGCAAACCCTTAAAGAAGTAGCTCCGTTTATTAAAGCAGGCGTTACAACGGGGTATTTAAACGATTTGGCCGAGCAATTTATGCGCGATCATGGTGCCATTCCCGCAACCATTGGCTACCATGGATACACCAAGGCCAGCTGCATTTCTGTAAATGATGTAATTTGCCATGGTATACCAGGCAATTTAGCGTTACGCGATGGAGATATTTTAAATGTAGATGTAACTCCCATATTAAAGGGTTATTACGGAGATACCAGCACCATGTTTACTGTTGGTGAGGTTACAGAACATGCCGAAAAACTTATTGCAGTTACCAAAGAGTGTTTACGCCTTGGTATTGCGCAATGCATACCCGGTAAGCGCATAGGTGATATTGGTTATGTGATAAATCGTTATGCAGTAAAACACGGCTACAGCACGGTGTATGAGTTTTGCGGTCATGGAGTTGGATTGAAGTTTCATGAAGAACCTGAAGTGAGCCATATTGCTGATGCAAATACAGGACCTGTTATGCAACCTGGTATGATATTTACCATCGAACCCATGATAAATGCCGGTAAAGCCCGCGCTAAGGTTGATAAAAACGATGGTTGGACAGCCCGCACAATTGATGGAAAGTTATCTGCACAGTTTGAGCATACAATTTTAGTTACTCCTACATTTGCCGAGGTACTTACCGATGTAAATGGCGAATACGAGATTCCAGTTTGGAATTAATCACCTTTCATATCATTGCTAACTGAACACCCTAAATTAGTTAGCCATAAATTACACTTCAACCACCCGTATTGCTAATCAGTTGTTTTGCCTTGATGCAAATGCTGTTTTAAAAATAGAGTTGCGTTTAAAGCAAATTACTGTGTAATGCTGCGTAATAAATCTTCACCATAACAACGATAAGTTTAACAACACCAACAAGTTAAATCAAAACTTGTTGTAACAATGAATATTATTTTATAGGTATACAGGGCGTTAAACTAGAGCCAAACAGGTACTCGGTATAATAAGCCTGGTTTTTTACAGTTTGGTTGTTGTTTGGCAAGCCAGTGGCACTTTTTATCCTTAATGCAAGGTTTTTGTGGTTTGATATCAGCAATTTTAATAATGCATTAGCCCTTAAAGCCGCTATATTCCAAAGGTCTTCTTTGGCCGCTATTTGCATGCTGCTATCAACGTAACAAACAATGGTTAGCACTAAATCAGGATGCTTTTCCAATAACCCAACCGCTTTGTTGTTTATTTCTGTGGCCAAGTATTCTGGTTTTAAACTGTTGCCAACAAACATTTTTTTATCATTTACCATCACTACCGCTTGGGTACAATTGGTTTTGGTTATTAATGTACTTGCATCATAATCAGTAAATGCAGCAAATATTTTACGCGATAGGCTATAAAAGGCTTCTTGTTCTTCTTCTTTGCGCGCTTTCATGTCTTTAAGGCTGTATTCGCGGTCCTTAAGTAATTTTTCTTTGAAATTTAACGAGTCTTCTTTTTCTTGTAAACGGTTGTTTAGCGCCTGCTCAATGGTTGCACTTAGTGTTTGTAAATGAGCATTTTCGTTTTGGTACTGCGTAATTCGTTTTTCTAATAAGGTACTATCACTTTTTAAGCGCGTAATTTCCGTTTGGGTTTGGGTAAACTTGCTCTTTGATACGCATCCCCAGAGCATAATTAAGCTCATTGTAATTAATAATACGTTTCGTTTCATTACCTGCAAAAGTAGCATATACAAATTATAGTGTGGGCTTTGTGTGTAATAAAATTAAATAGGCCGCTTATATTTGTGGCAGAGTTCAATTTATATTGATGTAATTTGAACTGATTTTTTAAAAACGTAATTAATTAATTTAACCAATGAAAATATATTTCGACAACGCAGCAACAACACCCATGCATCCAGAGGTGGTAAAAGTTATGGCCGATATGATGATGCACAACTACGGAAACCCATCATCAATACATGCCCAAGGAAGGGAAGTGAAAACCATGGTTGAAGATGCCCGCAGAACCGTTGCCAAATTAATGGGCTGCACACCTGGCGAAATTTGTTTTACTTCTGGTGGTACGGAGGCCGATAACATGGCCATTAGGCAATCTGTTGAATCTTTAGGTGTTAAAAATATCATTACCTCTGCCATAGAACACCATGCTGTTTTGCATACTGTTGAAGAATTGGCACATGAAGGTAAAGTTAATTTACATTTGGTAAACCTAACGCTAAACGGACATATAGATGTGGCCCATTTAGAGGAGTTGTTAAAAAACAACACCCATGTGCTGGTTAGTTTAATGCACAGCAACAACGAGTTGGGTAATATGATTGATTTGGAACAAATAGGTAACTTATGTAAAACACACAACGCCTTGTTTCACTCAGATATGGTTCAAACTGTTGGTCATCAACCTATAGATTTAAGTAAACTAAACGTACATTTTATTGCAGCTGGTGCACACAAGTTTAATGGTCCTAAGGGTGTTGGTTTTATTTACATCAACAGCAATGTTAAGTTACATCCGTTTATTACGGGTGGTGCACAAGAGCGCAACATGCGTGGTGGAACCGAAAACGTATATGGCATAGTGGGTTTGGCTAAAGCTTTGGAGTTAAGTTTAGCTCACATGGAAGAAGACAAAAAGCGTTTGCAAGAATTAAAAAACTATTTCATTGCCCAGCTAAAAGCTAATATTCCTGGTGTTGCATTTAATGGTGATGCCGAAGGTACTTCGTCTTATACTGTTTTAAATGTTTCATTTCCTCCTAGCCCAGTTGGCGAAATGTTATTGTTTAAACTAGATATTGATGGCATTTGTGCATCAGGCGGAAGTGCATGCAGCAGCGGAAGTGATGTGGGATCGCATGTGCTAAAAGCAATTGGTGCAAACAGAGAACGCGCAGCGGTGCGTTTCTCCTTTGGTAGCAGCAACACCATAGCAGAAGTAGATTATGTGATTGAAAGGTTGAAAGTGATGTTGAAGCTGGTTGATACGGCAAATGCATAACTTTTAACCTCCTATTTATGAGACCATTTTTTTTGCTGCTAAGTGTTTTTACACCCTTTTTTTTATTGGCTCAAATAGATACAGCCAACATGCCTAAGCCCGTTTCTAAATGGAAATCCAAAATAGAAACAGGATTAAATATTACCCAAGCCAGTTACAGCGGAAACTGGAAAGCTGGGGGTGTTAACTCCATTTCGTTGGGTACGTTTTTAAATGGAAAGGCTGTTCGTAAAACCGAAA
>JBILPP010000240.1:0-3512 GCA_044373765.1 Bacteroidia bacterium | reverse complement strand
CCAAAGATGTAGATTACATTTTGCCAAATTCAGGACTAGGAATTAAATTTAAGTACAGAGCCAAAGAAGCCAATGATTATGGGAAAAAGCTAGATGAAGTGATTGTGCATACGGATGATAGCCTAGAACCCAAAAAGAAGTTTTTGATACGTGCTAATATTATTGAAGATTTTGATAACCTTGGTGAAAAAGAAAAAGCACATCCTCCAATTTTTGAAGCCATAACACCTGTGGTTGACTTAGGCCAAGTAAATACCCAATCAACCCACACGGTTAATTTTACCATTACCAACCGAGGCAAGAGCCCTTTATATGTGCGCAAAATATTTAGCACTTGCGGCTGCACCACAACCGATTTCGATTACAGCAAACCCATAAAAAAAGGCAAAAAATCAACCATTACAGTGGTTTATAGCACCAACTACGACATTGGGAAAGTGGAAAAACAAATCAGTTTGATTACGAATACACCGAACCAAACACTTCATTATTTGGTGTTAAAAGCAAACATTGTTTATACCAAAAAATAAGCATTTCCATTTGATTTTTTGATGTGCTAATGTATAATTTTGTAAAAAAAACAGACCGTAAATGAGAACAAAACTGAGTTTAATTGCGCTAGGATTTGCCAGTGGTTTGGCGGGTGCCGCAAGTTTTTATTTTTTATTGCCAAATAGGGTTGTTTTAACTCAAGGAGTTTCAAACAACCAAACACAAGACATTTATAATAATGTAGATAATAAAGGCATACAAGTAGCAAGTAGCGATGACATGATTAAAGCATCTGCCATTACAACCCCAACTGTAGTTTTTATTAAAACCATCAGCAACCAACAAGCCTCCGATCCATATTATGATTTTTGGTCGGCTTGGGATTTTTTTGGCAGACGTGGCCCAGTTACCAGTTCGGGAAGTGGAGTAATTATTAGTGCTGACGGCTATATAGTAACCAACCTGCATGTGGTAAAAGATGCTGATGTAATTGAAGTAATTACCAATAACAACAAGCACAGTTATAAAGCCAAAGTTGTTGGCACCGATGGTTCTACTGATTTAGCTTTATTAAAAATAGAAGGCAAAGGATTACAGCACATACCATTTGGCAATAGCGATGATGTAAAAATTGGCCAATGGGTATTGGCCGTTGGTAATCCTTTTAATTTAACCAGTACCGTAACTGCAGGTATTGTAAGTGCTAAAGGCCGAAACATTAATGTGGTAAACAACCGTTTTCCTATTGAAAGTTTTATACAAACAGATGCCGCCATTAATCCAGGCAATAGCGGAGGAGCATTGGTAAATACCAATGGCGAACTGGTTGGCATCAATACCGCAATAGCGTCAAATACTGGCGCATACAGTGGTTATGGGTTTGCCATTCCATCAAACCTGGTACAAAAAATTGTGCGCGATTTAATAGAGTACAAGGAAGTACAACGTGGATTTACAGGCATGGATATTATTGATATTGATGCTCCGCTTGCCGAAAAATTAAACATCAACAACAACCTTGGTGTATATGTACAATACGTGTTGCCAAGTGGCCCAAGCGAAAATGCAGGCATTAAAAATGGTGATGTGATTGTAAAAGTTAACGAGCGTGAAATTGAAAGTAAGGCGTTTTTTGATGAGCAAGTTAGTTACTACCGACCAGGTGATAGGGTTAAAATTACCCTACTTAGAGATGGCAAAAGCTTAGATATGTATGTGAAATTAATTAACCGGGAAGGCAATACGGAAATTACACGTAAACAAAGTGTTAGCTCAACCGTTCTAGGTGCTGATTTCACCCTAATATCAAAAGTAGAGGCCGATAAATACCGCATACCATCGGGTATAAAAATTAGTAACATAAAAAACGGTAGAATCAGAAACATGGGCATTCCAGAAGATTTTATCATTACCTCGTTTAATAAAAAAACATACACCAAAGCCGAAGATTTAATAAAAGACTTAGAAAACGGCAAAGGTCAATTATTAATTGAAGGCATTTATGCCAATGGTAGTAGAGGCTTTTATTCCTTTTATTCATACTAAATTACCATACAATTAGTAAAAGCATTAATGAGGCTGTGAGTTCATCACAGCCTCATTTTTTATTACAAGCATTATTGTAGTTTACCAAAAAGCCTACCCAACGCACTAACCATGTTAGTGGCTTTATGGTAGGGATTTGCAAACTACGCGACCCAATACAAATACTTCCTAAGCCTTGGTAGTTTGTTTCTTCCAAAATTTCGGAACCCCAAGCCAGTAAACCTTCCCTATTTAGTTTCTTGTTCAATAAAAATGTACATCAATAACCAACCATTATTTTAACATTTCACGGTAATAATATCCTTTAAATTAGTGGTGTATCGTGGCGATAGTTTCTCTTGTTTCATAACCCACATGCGCTTTAAATCTTGCGAGGCGAGCTTAATCTTTTGTCGGCCATACAAGGCATTCAGCTTGTCTATTGTTTGCATAATAGCCGTATGATTGGGGTTGCCATTTCCAAACATGGTTAACTGCGTAGCATCTTCTGGAGTAAAGTCCAATACAATTACGCCCGCTTTTTTGTAGTGATAACCTAGTTTGTAAATACGTTCTAGGGCAATGTTTGCATACTTTACCAATTCGTAGTTTGAGTTGCTGGCAAAGGGTAATTGTACAACTATGCTGCGCGCATATTGAGGCAAATCATTGCGAAACCTGTTGGTATGCACAAAAACAGAAAGCGAGTTACAACAACTCCCCTGCTTGCGTAACTTTTCGGCACAACTCACGGCAAAGGTGGTTACACGTTCCTTTAGCTCATCAAGTGTGGTAAAGTTTTTATCAAATGAGCGTGTGGTGGCAATGTTCTTTTTGGGTTGTACTTCCTCTAAATCTAAAGTTGGTATCCCATTTAGGTCTTGGTGCAGGCGCAACCCAACTATTGACATGTGTTTTTGAACCCAATCTTTGTCCATTTGCGCAAAATCAAACGCATTATTTACGCCAAGTGCACACAACCGTTTGGCATGTTGCCTTCCTATACCCCAAACATCCTCAACTTTTGTCCATTTAAGTGCTTTAATGCGCACTTCATCGCTGTTTATAATGTGCACACTGCGTGTTTGTTGCGCAAATTTCTTGGCAATTTTATTGGCAATTTTGGCCAACGACTTTGTTGGTGCAATGCCAACACTTATAGGTATACCCGTACTTTTGGTAACACGCTTCTGCATGTTTAACCCATAGGCATGTAAATCTACATACTTAAATCCTTGCAGCTTTAAAAAGGCTTCATCAATGCTGTAAATTTCCATTTCAGGTGTGTATTCACCCAAAATATCCATTACACGGTTACTCATGTCGCCATACAAAGCAAAATTTGCCGAAAACACCTGCACCTGGTGCTTAATAAACAGCGCCTCAAAGTCAAATGCGGGCGCACCCATTGGTATTCCCAATACTTTGGCCTCGTTACTACGTGCTATTACACAACCATCGTTGTTTGATAAAACAACCACAGGTTTACCAATTAA
>JBILPP010000239.1:0-3513 GCA_044373765.1 Bacteroidia bacterium | reverse complement strand
ATGTGCGAACGTTTTCCGATTTTCTGGTTGCGTAATAAAATAGCCACTCGCACCCTAAAAAACTCATCGTTGTTAGAGGAAAATATAGCTAAAAATTTTAGTCGTTCAAGCAGGGGAGTCTCTTCATTTTCAGCCTCCTGAAGTACGCGCTCATTAAATAGCATCCAGCTTATCTCTCTGTCTTTAAATAAGTGCCCTTTGTATTCTTTAATCATAGCTTATATGGCAAAAGTAAGTGATATATACCTATTAATCTTTAGGCAAGTAAACACCTAAATGTGTGTAAGCCAACTTTAGTATACAACCACTAGTTTATTTAACATTTACATCACATTGTAAACTATTTTGGTACGGTTTTTAGTTTTACATAAAATAACATTTAGTTTGCAACAACGTTTTTAAAACAAATACCAATTTTTTGTATGAAGAAAATAATTATGATGCTTACTGCTGCCGGTTTAATACAAGTAGCGCAGGCGCAAAAAAGCAACGTAGAGAGTGCGGCCATTTATTTGCGCAACTCTGAAATAGCAGATGCTAAAAAGGCAATTGATGAAGCAGCTATTCACGATGAAACCAAAAATGACCCTAAAATGTGGTACTACCGTACTGCAATTTACGATACCATATTGCGGAATAAAGATTACAGCAGCCTTGTTGATGGAAATACAATTGAGAAATTTGTGTTAGCAGCTAAGGGTTGTGTAAGTAGCGATGAGAAAAAACGCTATGAGTGGTATTGCGCTAACCAAGCCATTATTCAATCATCTTTTGATGCTTACAATGCTGCTTTTACCGCTTTGCAAGAAAAAGACTACGATAAGGCGGTTAAGTTTTTTGAATATGTAATTGCAAATATTGCTTTAGATAAAGACGGCCAGTTGAAGAAAAACAACTTAACAGATAAAAATATTTACAATGCCATTTATCGCTCAGCTTTTGTAGATGGAAAGTTCGAAATATCTCGCACTTACTCTAAAAAGTTAATTGATATGGATTATAATGATCCCTTAATTTATTACTTTAATGCGGAAACCTACCTGCAATCGGGTGATACCACAAAGGCACTTGAAATTGTGAGTATTGGACGAAATAAATTTACCAACGATAAGGATTTAATTAACTACGAGTTAAATATTTACCTAAAACAAGGCAAATCAGATGTATTGTTAAATAAAGTAAACGAGGCTTTAAGCGGTGACCCTGATAACAGCACTCTAATTTATGTGCGTGGTAACATTTACGATAAATTTGCGGCTGACAAATACAATGCAGCAGAAAAAGCCCAAGACGAAGCAGAGAAGTTAGAGCGAAAAGCGAAAAATGAAAAGGTTCCTGCTAACAAACCTAAATTAATGGGCCAATCAAAAAAACAAAGTGTTTTAGCCGACTCATTAATGAAAGAAATGAGGGCAAAAGCCATTTTAGCTGAAGCTGATTATAAACGTAAAATTGAATTAGATCCAGAAAATGTGGATGGACATTATGCCATGGGGGCTTTGTTAAACAATTATGAAAACAGCATTATTGTTAATAAAATAAACAAAACTACTGGGGTTAACCAGCAAGAATATGATAAAAAAATAGCTGCGTTACAAAAAGAACAAAGGGCAATTTTAGAGCGTGCCTTAAAACATTTTACAGATGCATTGGCCATTGTAGAAAATATGCCTGAAGTTGATGAGGATAAGAAACGTGAAAAGAAAACATTGAAAATTATGGTTTTAGAATCTATTAAATCGGTTTACAAAAACATGAATAACGAATTAAAGTTCATGGAAATAAAAAAGCAAATTGACGAAATAGAATAACGATTTTCTTACTTTTATATACAACGGAGCTCAACCAAATTGGGCTCCGTTTTTTTATGCCTGTAATTATTGGTTTAATCTATTATGGAATGCGCTTACCATGAATTAAAGTTTCACATCATAGTTATTCACGTTTAATAAGAGGATAAGATAGACGCTAAGAACAGTTAAATGGTTGTTAATTTAGTCAAAGATTGGTAGCTTCTTTAATTTATCATTTAACATAATGTTAATTATAGGGTAAATTAAAAGGAGCTAAATAGCTGATTTTAAATTGCTATCACAAATAACTAATACAAATCAGCCACAACCAAGGTAATTTAAGTTAATACCTAATTAATATCTGCCATCTTTTAAAAAATGTAGCACAATAATAATTGAATTTGAAATCGTAAAGTTGCATACATGAAAGTAATTCGTTTTCAAGGAACCGAAATGGAGAAAAAGTTGTTTTGGAAAACACTTAAGGCAAACGTTAATGCCTATTTTGTAACCAACAATATTTCGCCTAAAGGAAATACAAATATGGTAATCAAATCGATTGCCATGTATGCCATGTATTTGGTTCCGTTTGTTTTGATATTGGTTTACCCAACCACTGCAATTATTGCATTCATGTTGGTTGTTTTAATGGGAATTGGCAAGGCTGGTGTTGGCATGAGCGTGATGCACGATGGTCTTCATGGTTCTTATTCTTCTATTAAATGGGTAAACAAACTTATGGGTGCAAGCATGTATGTTATTGGTAGCAATGTGTTTACATGGAAATTACAGCATAATGTTTTTCACCACGCGTATACCAATATTGAAGGATTGGATGAGGATATTAAAACCCGTTGGATTATTCGTTTAAGCCAACATACTCCACTAAAACCAATACATAAGTATCAATATATATATGCGTATTTTTTATATAGCCTAATGACTTTCTCTATGCTTGTTGGAGATATTACGCGGTTAATTGGTTACAATAAATCAGGCCTTACCCGATTGCACAAAGCAAATCCAACACGCGAATTACTGAAAGCCTTAGGCGCAAAATTTGTTTATTTGCTTACTGTAATTGGTTTACCAATGGCAATTACCCCCTTTACTTGGTGGCAAGTATTAATAGGATTTGTAGTTATGCATTTAGTTGCAGGGTTTATTTTTAGTGTGGTGTTTCAGTTAGCTCATATTATGGAAGATGCTTCTCAACCAACGGTTGACGAAAATGGGGTAACTAAAAACGAATGGGCCATTCATCAATTGTTGACTACCGTAAATTTTGCGCCCAAAAACCGAATACTTAATTGGTATGTGGGTGGTTTAAATTTCCAAGTCGAACACCATTTGTTCCCGAACATTTGCCACTTGCATTACAAACACATTTCGCCAATTGTACAAAAAACAGCCAAAGAATTTGGTGTGCCCTACCACTCTATTCCTACCCTTGGCAAAGCAATTTTTTCTCACACAAACAGGTTAAAAGAACTTGGTAAAGTTTAGGAAGAATGAGACTTGCTGAATTTTCACAAAAAACGTGGTAGCTTAATAAACTTATTGATGATTTGTTGGCTAACAACTATTTATCCTGATTTTTAAGTAAAATTAGTTTATTACAATTCGTTTGGTGGTTTCAACCCCATTAACCTTGAGCTTTAATATGTATACTCCAGAAATTACTTTTGGGTGATTGATTTCTAATTTATTTAAACCTATT
>JBILPP010000238.1:0-3519 GCA_044373765.1 Bacteroidia bacterium | reverse complement strand
CAACCAATAATTCAGCTAATCCACTAGCACCTGTAGTGCCCATTACCACTAAATCAATAGGTTGCGAATTGCAAAAAGTCATGATTTCATCAGCAACAAATCCTGTTGCAGAATGGAAATGGCAAACGGCAGAACTTTCTTTAATAAAACCAGATTTTAATTTGTTAACTCCTTCTTGTTCTACTTTTTCAATCTCATCAACATAAATTTGATAAGCTTCAGCTGGAAAAGAAGGATCAGCGATAGGAATTTGTTTGATGTGCAAAATGTGTAATTCAGCTCCACATTTTTCAGCTAACTTAACAGCATAGCCCAATGCATTGTTGGCCACACTTGAGAAATCGGTTGGGACTAGAATAGCGTTTATCATAACGATGATATTTGTTTAACCAAAGTTAATCTTCTAATGTTTAAAAATTGTTAAATTGAGAATAATCAGTAAAAATTATTTATCCATCAAGGCTTTCTCGTGCTTTTTATTGGCAAGTTGTCCGCAGGCTGCATCAATGTCTTTTCCTCTGCTTCTTCTTACCGTTGCAATTACTCCGTTGCGTTCCAGGTATCGTTGAAACTGGTCTACTTTTGTAGAGTCGGCTTTGCTAAACGCTCCATCTCCAATCGGGTTGTACTCTATAATGTTTACTTTAGCAGGTACCTTTTTACAAATCGCAACCAACTCTTTAGCATCTTGTATACTCTCATTAAAGTCTTTAAATGCGATGTACTCAAAGGTTAATTTACCTTTTGCATTTTCTCTAAAATAGGCTAATGCATCAATTACGCTTTCTAAACTATTACTTTCATTAATAGGCATAATTACATTTCTTTTGGCATCGTTGGCTGCATGTAAAGAAAGGGCTAAATTAAATTTAACCTTATCATCGGCAAGTTTTTTAATCATTTTTGCAATGCCCGCAGTGCTAACTGTTATGCGATCGCTTGCCATGTTCAACCCATCCTCGCCAGTTATTTTTTCAATAGCAGAAAGTACATTGTTGTAGTTCAATAACGGCTCACCCATACCCATAAAAACGATATTGGTAAGCGTAATGCCGTAGTGTTTTTGTGCCCACTCGCGAATGTGTATCACCTGATCATATATTTCTGCAGGAGTAAGGTTACGTATTCTATCCATTTTGCCAGTAGCACAAAACTTACATGTTAAGCTACATCCAACTTGGCTCGAAACGCAAGCAGTCATCCTATCTTCGGTAGGTATTAATACCCCCTCAATTAAATGTCCGTCATGTAAACGAAAACTACTTTTAATGGTACGGTCGTTACTCACTTGTTTATCCACTACCGTTATTGCATGTATTACAAAATGCTCTTTTAGTTTTTCACGCAACTCTTTGCTTAAGTTACTCATTTCATCAAAACTATGTGCGCTTTTTTTCCATAACCATTCATATACCTGGCCTCCTCTAAAAGGCTTTTCTTCCATTTGAGTAAAGGTGTCTTTTAGTTCGGCTAAACTAAGGGAGCGTATATCTGTTTTAGCTTGAGGTGCTTGCATCATCCCTACAAAGATAAACCATAAATTAAGATTATTAATGTTCGCATGCATTAATGCCGTTGCTTTTATTATTTTTGCGCCTCACTAAAACATTGCTCCAAATCACATGATTCATATACAGCATTTAAGCGAACAAGAGATTTTACGTAGAAACAAATTGGTTGAGCTTGAGAAAATGGGAATTAACCCTTATCCAGCAGAACTTTTTGATGTGAATGTCTCAGCTAAAGAAATATTAGAAAACTACGAAAATCTAAAGATAGAATATAAAAATGTAAGTATTGCTGGTCGTTTAATGAGTGTTAGAGACATGGGCAAGGCTTGTTTTTTGGTGATACAAGATGCGACAACTAAAATTCAAGTTTATTTAAGGGGTGATGATATTTGTCCTGGCGAAGACAAATCACTTTATGCAGTTGTATTTAAAAAGTTGATTGATATAGGTGATATCATTGGTATCAAGGGCTATGTATTTACAACCAAAACAGGTGAAACAACTATACATGCTCAAGAGTTTAAATTATTAGCTAAAGCACTTAAACCGCTTCCAATTGTAAAAGAAAAAGATGGTGAAGTGTTTGATGCCGTTACTGATCCTGAGTTTCGCTACCGTCAACGTTATGTCGATTTAATTATTAATCCAGCTGTAAAAGATACTTTCGTTAAACGTACTCAATTGGTGAACACCATCAGAGATTTTTATAACGAAAAGGGATACTTAGAAGTTGATACCCCTGTGCTTCAAGCCATACCGGGAGGTGCTGCTGCGCGTCCGTTTGTAACCCACCATAACTCGTTAGACATACCTATGTATTTGCGCATTGCAAATGAGTTGTATTTAAAACGATTAATAGTTGGTGGATTTGATGGTGTTTATGAGTTTTCTCGTAATTTCCGTAACGAAGGAATGGACAGAACCCATAACCCTGAATTTACCGTACTTGAGTTATATGTAGCCTATAAAGACTACAATTGGATGATGGATTTAACGGAAGAATTAATTGAAAAAATAGCCATGCAACTTCATGGTAAAACAGAAGTACAAGTGGGTGATAAAATAATTGATTTCAAACGTCCTTTTAAACGCGTTACCATGTTCGATTCTATTCATGAATTCACTGGAATTAACATCAGTGGTATGGATGAAGCCCAATTAAGAGAAGTATGTAAACAATTACAAATAGAGGTTGATCCTAACGTGGGTAAGGGAAAATTAATTGACGAAATTTTTGGTGCAAAATGCGAAGGCAATTACATTCAACCTACTTTTATTACAGACTATCCCGTTGAAATGAGTCCACTTACAAAAAAGCACAGAACCAAAGCAGGATTAGTAGAGCGCTTTGAGTTAATGGTTAACGGTAAAGAGCTTGCTAATGCTTATTCAGAGTTAAATGATCCTATTGATCAACGTGAGCGCTTTGAGGAGCAAGTTGCTTTAATGGAAAGAGGCGATGATGAGGCCATGTTTATCGATCACGATTTTTTACGCGCTTTGGAATACGGAATGCCACCAACCGCAGGTATTGGTATTGGTATTGATAGATTGGTAATGACTATGACAAATAATTTATCCATTCAAGATGTGCTGTTCTTTCCTCAATTACGCCCTGAAAGGAATGAGAGCAACAGTGAAGCTGACCAATAACAACAACTTAATTTATTATTTAACGGAGTAATTAAATATTTCGTGGTATAAAAAAACAAACCTGCATATTGAAATATGCAGGTTTTTTTATTTATAATTATTCATATCTTGCACTTAACAAGAATTAGGTGCTTGATTAAATTCAGAAAATTCTTGAAATTGTTACCAGATGTTTGTCTACTTATTAACCAATAAACATTTCAATGAAAGACAAAATAAAAGCCGTAATTATTGATGATTTGGACAGTATGCGTATTGTTCTCAAAAAACTATTGAGCCGGTTTGATCAAATTCAAATAATTGGTGAGGCTGCAGATTTTCAATCGGCTACAAATCTTATTAGCAAAGAGAGGCC
>JBILPP010000237.1:0-3522 GCA_044373765.1 Bacteroidia bacterium | reverse complement strand
TTTTCAACGCAGCGATCAAACCACCTTATCAAGTCAAAACTTAGCTTTGGCAGAGTTTAATGAATTGGTGCAATTGCTTAAAGATAATGGCGTGCAGGTAACCGTGGTTGATGATACAGAACAGCCTTTTACACCTGATAGTATTTTCCCTAACAACTGGTTTAGCACACACGAAGATGGTACTATGGTAGTTTATCCGCTTTTTGCACCAAATAGAAGGGCAGAACGCAGAGCAGACATAGCCCAAATGATTAGTGATGGCTTTGTGATGCATGATATCTTGGATTTAACCCCTGCCGAAAACGAGGGTAAGTTTTTAGAAGGCACAGGAAGTATGGTGCTTGATAGAGACTTGCGCATTTGTTATGCATGTATTTCGCCACGTACCGATAAAAGTTTGTTGGTGGAGTTTTGTAATAAAATGGGTTACGAATTAATTTCATTTACTGCTTTAGATGCCAACAAAAATGCCATTTACCATACCAATGTGGTAATGAGTGTAGGCGATCAATTTATGGTGGTTTGTTTTGATTGTGTGCCCAACGCAGAGGAGCGTCACATTATAAAACAATCTACATCAAAAGAAGTAATTGAAATTACGTTGCAACAGTTAAATAATTTTGCGGGCAATATGTTGGAATTGCTTAATGATAAAGGTGAACATTTGTTAGTAATGAGCAGCCGAGCCTATGGTTGCCTTACTCCGCAACAAATTACAAGTTTGGAAAAATATGCACGTATTATTCATTCGCCACTTACAACCATAGAAAACTTGGGCGGAGGTAGTGCACGTTGCATGATAGCAGAGATTTTTTTAAACAAGAAAAAGGAAGGATAGGGATGTGGTTCTTTATCTTGTTCTTTAATAACCAACCTATAATTTAATAATTACCATACTTAACAAACCACTTAGCATAATCACTTTATATAAAGTACTTAACCTGCTAAAGTCTGATTTTACGTCAGCTTTTAATAGGAGGTAAGTAGTTATAATTAAAGGTACTACTACAAATAATAACATGTAAAACGTGTAAAATATTTGTCCGTAACTGTGCCTAAAAGGGATAAGTGAATTGGCAATAAATGTATGGGCAAACAATAAGATGGTATACATTAATACCAAACCAATAAGTACTTTTTTGGTTTTACGCACACCTAACACAATGGGCAATGTTTTACAGTTAAATTTACTGTCGCCACGTAAGTCTTCTGCATCTTTTACAATTTCGCGTATCAGGCTTATACCAAATGCAAACAAAGCATAAACCCATACCAAATAACTAGAAATTTGCTGGTTAAAAAGCGGTAAAATAGCAATTACAAAAGCGCTTAAAGCTCCTACTAATAAGTTACCGCTTAAAAATTGTTTTTTAAAATGTACGCTATATAACCACAACATTACCATACAAACAGCCACCATCAAACCTGTGTAGCTACTCAGGTAAAAACCACCTAGAAAAGCCAAACCATTAAATATAAAGTGTAACAACATGGCCCACCTGCGCGAAATAATTTTACCAATTACCACTTTGTTTGGCTTGTTGGTAAGGTCTATGTTAATGTCGTGGTAATCGTTAATAATGTAACCTGCCGCTGCAGTTAATACTACACAGGCACACAACAATAAAAAACGTGGTTGAAGTAAATCTTCAGGTGTTAAATAATCTGTTAGGCAGTAATAACTAATTGCCAATGTTACCAACATCATAAGTAAATTGTTGGCACGTGTAATTTGTAATAGGGCAAATAGTTTTTGCATGTGTTAATGAAGCTAAATTGATTTACTCTAAATGGGTTACACCACCGCTTACTATAAATTTCATCACATCGGCAGAGTTACCATCAAACGGTTTTACCATGTCATTATTAACCAAAAACAAGTTACCGCTAAATGCATAAGAGTGCGGGAAATATACTGCACACATGCCAGGCAGATTTAAAGCAGAAAGGTCGTTTTTGGTAATGAAACCCGGCTTAAATACCCCTTGCGACATTTCAACCAATACAGGAGCATTAAACTTCTTTTTGTCGCCCACAAATGCTTCCATAAAATCTTTTACACTGGTGTAAATTATTTTTACAAAAGGGATTTTAGAGAGCACATCATCCATTAAACTAAATAAAGGTTTGGTAATTAAACTACTTCCTATAAAACCTAAAAATGTAATTGATACCACAACAATTAAAAAACCAACAGCAGGAATACCAACATTAACGTAATCATCAAGTGTTACCACAATACTGCGCACAATACTGAATGTAACAGCAAATGGCAAAACAATTAACAATCCACGTAAAAAGTAGTTTATTAGTTTAGCCAAACGTTGGCGTAAGTTTACTTTAATTTTATCTTTTGTAGCTCCCATGTTATTCTAAATCTAAAGCTAATAATTTACGTAAATCGTTAAGCAGCGGATTACTTTCTGCCATGAGTTCAAACTTCTCATCAGCTGTAAAAGCACGTTTGTATGCTACCGAACTAATTACTTTAATATTAATATCGAAGTTAGTGTTTTTTAAGTTTTTACGTAAGAAAGGAATGGCATTTATGCGCTCTTCTTCAAACATTTCACTTTCATGCTGAGATGCCAATATGATAACAACAGTTCCATCATTTTGTAATTCCCAAGTTGCATTGCGAAAAATAACCCACAAGCTCATCTTCTTTTCTGCTTCAATATGCATTAGATAATTACTCCAAACGCGGCCAAAAGCTTCTGATGTAATTGGGGCATCCTCATCTTTAACAATGGTTACCTCTTCGGCATCAGTTTCTTCTTGTTTATCAGCCTCCTGTTTTTTGTTTAAAGCAATTTGTTGTTTAAGTTTTTCTATACTGCTTAAGCCAGTTTTGGGCAAAACAGTGGGCAGTATATTTATTTTAGGTGCAATAGGGGGGGGTATATTTAAAGGTACTGCAGAATTTATTGTTGCAGCAGGCATGGTTACTGGAGTTGCGGCAATTTTTTCTGAAACAACAGGCGCTACAGGTGTTGTATTTATAACAGTTGTGGCAGCAGCAATTTGCTCTTGAATAATTAAGGGTTGGTTGCCGTTATGGGCTAGGATTTTTTTTTTAGTGCGGCTGCATCAAGCACCGATTGTATGTGGCAAAGCTTCATTAAAGCGAGTTCCACATGCAAGCGTTGGTTCTTACTAGATTTAAAATCAAGCTCACATTTATTAAGTAAGTTTAATGCGTTTAATAAAAGCCCCTGGCTACATTGCGCTGATTGCGACATGAATTTTTGTGCAACACTTTTTGCCACTTCAAGTAATTTTATGGTGTTCTCATGTTTGCACATCATGAGGTTGCGTAGGTGATCAGCGAAGCCACTTAAAAAATGTTGTGCATCAAATCCGCTGGTTAAAATTTCGTCAAACAACACCAACATATTAGGCAAATCGTTGGCCATCATAAAATCAACCGCACGGAAATAATAATCGTAATCAAGAATATTTAAATTCATGATTACATCTTTGTACGTAATATTTTTACCGCTAAAACTTACAATCCTATCA
>JBILPP010000235.1:0-3523 GCA_044373765.1 Bacteroidia bacterium | reverse complement strand
GATAGGGCTTGGGGATCACTAACGGCAAGTTTATCAGAGCCCATGATTATAGGGGTAAAATACACCAACAATACAATTCAAAATATTTCGAGTGTAACCATACAATACACAGGAGAGCAATGGCGATTAGGAACAATTGGCCTCAGCGATAAACTTAATTTTGAATACAGCACCAATGCAACCAGCATAACAGATAATGGAGCCGATTGGATTCAAGTAATCGGATTAGACTTTGTATCTCCGGTTACAACAGGCGTAGTAGGAACATTAGATGGAAATGCTTTAGCTAATAGAACAGCTAAATCAGCTAATATTGCAATAAGTATACCCGCGAGTACAGGTTTTTTATACATCAGATGGAGAGATCAACAACTGGGAGCAAATGACCATGCCTTAGGTGTTGACGATTTAAGTCTAACAGCTTTCGCAAATCTAACAACAGGCACTTATGCAGATTTAATTGTAGATGGAACGATGGCACTTGGAGGCGACATTACGATAAGTGGCAGTACCACTTTTGTAAATTCAAGCTCAAAAATTGATATAGGTGCTAATACACTAACCATATCAGGAGATATTGTTGGAACACCATTAATTAAAGGAGGAGCAAATGCCAATTTGATTATTAGCGGAAGTGGAACAATTGGCACGGTTAATTTTGATCAAACAACACCTGGAAACACCAACTTATTAAAAAACATCACTTTAAATAGATCAGGCGTAACCGTAACATTAGGTAACGCATTAAATATTTCGGATGTGGAGGGAAGCGTAAACTTAACCTCAGGATCATTAGCTACTGCAGGGCATTTAACCCTTTTATCATCTTTTTCTGGTACAGCCAGAATAGGCACAATAACAAGTGGTGTGTCTGATCTTAGCGGCAATGTTAACGCACAAAGACACATGCAAGGTACCGCGGTAGATTATAGAGGTTGGAGAACCATGGGGCCGATTACCAGCAGTTTTGCAGTTAGTCAATTAACAGATGATATTTTTGTAACAGGACCAGGTGGAGCAAGTAATGGTTTTGATGCAAGTGGAAGTAATTCATCGGTAATGTATTATGAAGAAGATTATAATGCTTCTGGTGGAAGGGGTTGGAAATCTATTGCAAATACATCGGCTACTTTTAGTGCTGGCCAAGGCATGTTGGTATTTTTCAGGGGTGATAGAACACAAACTTCATCGATAACAAATACACTTATTGTTCCCAATAGCGTTGTGATAGATGTTGTTGGAGCGATTAATAAAGGTAATGTATTGGTTAATCTAAAATACAATGATGATAGTAATATCGCAACAGAAGATGGATGGAATTTTGTTTCTAATCCATACCCAAGCCAAATAAATTGGGGTAGTGTAACCAAGGATGTTTCTGTTGATGATAACATAGCTGTGTTAAACCCACTAACGAATGGTTATGTAACTTTAGGACTTACAGATTTCATTCAAAGTCAACAAGGTTTTTTTGTAAAAGCAAATGCCACATCCCAAACAATCACCTTTCAAGAAAATGCTAAGGTAAGCAACGGAACTACCCCTTACTTTAAAACCCAAGTAAAACCGTTTGCAATAAAAATGTATGAGGATAGTGTTAAGTATGATATTGCACTGTTAAAGTTTGAACCTACTGCTGCAAAAAATTATGTATTTAAAGAAGATGCATTAAAAATGACCAATAGCAGAATTAATTTAGGTTTTGTAACACCCAACAACAAAGTGGTTCAAATAAACACCATTCCTAATTTACCTACTAACAGTACTGATACATTTATTATAAAAACCACATCAATTAAAAATGGCACACATTGGTTAACCTTTGAGGATAAAGCAATTTTACCCGCTACCAAAAATGTAATATTGGTTGATGCATATAATAACAACATCATTGATGTAAAAGCTACATCTGCCTACGCATTTAACATAGACAATTCATTGTCTGCAACATATGGCAATCGTTTTAAATTAATCATAACAGATCAATTCAGTGCATTACCCGTAAAACTTACCTCGTTTATTGGTAAGAATCAAGGCAAGTCTAGCTTATTAAATTGGACAGCTGTAGCCGAAAAGAATTTGATTAACTATGAAGTTGAAAAAAGCATTGATGGAAAAACATTTGAGACGATTGGTCTAGTTAAAGCAACTAATAGCAACTCATTAACAGAATATACATTTTCTGATTTTGCTTTTGAAGCAGCAGACATGAGTTATTATCGTTTAAAAATAAATGAGCAAAAAGGAATTAATACTTACTCTCAGGTTTTGGCTCTGCAACATAAAAACCCATTAGATGTCGATATTGATATATATCCTAACCCTAGCCAATTTATTGTGAACATCAATATACCAGAAGGACACAACTTAAGCGAAGTGTTGTTTTTTAATATGAGTGGTAAACTTGTAATGACTCAAAAAAATGCTCAAAAAATTGACGTATCCAAATTAAATGCTGGCGTATATACTATTCAAGTAATTACAGACAAATTAGAGCAAAAAATTAAATTTATTAAACACTAGATTATCTGTTTAATACGAAACAATAGCCACCAAAATGAAGGTAATAGCACATCAAAAGTATCATGTATAACATACCCACTTTAAACAAGAAACACTAAATGAAGGCATTTAATACAATAAAGTTTATCATACTATCATTGTTATTAGTAATTGCTGAAAATGCAATTGCTCAGTATTCGGGAGAATACGATTACAATGAAGACGACTATGATGGTAATTACGAATACAATAATTACAATAATAATAGCTACCAAAGGTATTCTGAAGATGAATACCGCAGGCGCCAAGAACGGTTTTATAAAAAAAGCTACGAAGAAGAAGATTTATACAACGGTGGATACCGTAGGAAAAATTATTCTTCATCAGAAAATTATTATGGTTTTGGTGGAATAAACATGGGTGGAATAAATTCCAAATCGAATCCGAGGTTTGGGGATGATAACATTACAAAGCCAAAAGAGCCAAGGAATAACGATTTAGATAACAGAGAAGTTGGAGTCATTGATGGTATTGACAAATTGGGCCAAGACGGAAAAGGAGGCATTAGCAATTCAACTAATCCCGGAGAAGGACGTGGCGAATTAGACCCAAAAGGTGATAAAAAAACAGAGGATGCACCACCACCACCTGATGAGCCAGATATCCCAATTGATACTGCTGTTCCTTTACTCATTTCGGGAGGATTAATGTTAGCAAGATTTAAATTGAAAAAAACAAAAAACGCGTTGGTATAACTAACGCGTTTTTTTTTATTAATTGTTAATCTGGTGCCAAAAATCCACTATGTTGTTTGCTGGTAAGCCACAAGATTTATCTATACATCGGTAAAAATTAACCGACTCGGTTATTTGTTTATCAGCCAATAAAGGAATAGACGACTTAACATTAACTACAACTGCCAACTTATTAGGTAAGTATTGCTTATGTAAATCAAATAGATGGTGATCGGCATTTTTTCCTACACAAACCAGTTGGTTAAATCCATTGTATTTAAACAGTA
>JBILPP010000236.1:0-3523 GCA_044373765.1 Bacteroidia bacterium | reverse complement strand
ACCAAAATTGGAAAGAACTGCAAAGTGTTTCCAGGCGCAGTATTGGGTGCAGTACCTCAAGATTTAAAATTTAATGGCGAGGAAACCGAAGTAATTATTGGTGATAATACCACCATTCGTGAAGCGGTTACCATTAACCGTGGTACGGTTGATAAAATGAAAACACAGGTAGGTAAAAATTGCCTGTTAATGGCTTACGTTCATTTGGCACACGATTGTATGGTTGGCGATAATGTAATTATTGCCAATGGGGTACAAGTAGCAGGGCACGTTACTATTGATGATAATGCGCGCATTGGTGGATTATGTGCCATACACCAGTTTGTTAATATTGGCCGTCATGTAATGATTGAAGGTGGTAGCATGATTACTAAAGATGTTCCGCCTTTTGTTAAAGCAGGTCGCTATCCTTTATCATATGAGGGCATTAACTCTGTAGGCTTGCGCAGAAGTGGTTTTACCAACGAAAAAATAAACGAAATACAAGATATTTACCGTGTACTTTTTGTACACAACACCAACATCAGTAAGGCCGTAAAAGTGGTTGAAACACAAATGTCGGCAACCAGCGAAAGAGATGAAATCTTAAGTTTTATTGGCGATTCGGAACGTGGTGTGATGAAAGGTTTTCAATTGCGTAAGCCTTAACATGCTGCAAATAGTATTGCAACAAGTAGGGAAACGTTTTGGAAGGCAATGGCTTTTTCAAAACGTTTCTGCTTTATTAACGCAAGGCAATACTTATGCGCTAACTGGCAACAACGGTAGCGGTAAATCAACCTTGTTGCAAATTATTTACGGATACCAAACGGCCTCGAAAGGCAATATTGTATTAACCAATACACAAACCGAAGTTACCATTCCTGTTCAGGAAATACACCAGCAAACTTCTTATGTTGCACCTTATTTAGATTTACCCGAAGAGCTTACTTTAGAGGAACAACTTCACTTCCACTTTAATTTTAAAACACTTGAAAGTGGATATACCATTGATGGTATTATGGAGGAAATTTGGTTAACCGAAAGCCGAGATAAAAAGGTTAAACACTTTAGCAGTGGCATGAAACAACGCGTAAAATTAGCCCAGGCTTTTTATGCCAATTCGCCTATTTTATTTTTTGATGAACCTTGCACAAACCTTGATGCCAAAGGCATTGAGTGGTACAGGCAAATGATACAAAAGCACCGCAAAAACAAATTGGTTGTTATCGCATCAAACCAAACCTTTGAATACGATTTTGCAGATGAAGTGATACATGTGGGGGCGTAATTAGAATTTTACTTAATTAGCAATACCTCAAAAAAATCATAAAATAATCCCCAACGTTTTTATAACATTGCATTCGCAAATTCATTTTCTAACAATTTAATAATTACAGGGTTGTCAACAGGTATTAAAAACAAGTACATCGACTTAATAAACCAAACATTCTATTTCCCACGACATGGTTTTGAGGTTAAAAATAACCAGCTTTATTTTCATGGTGTTGATTTAATGGAGCTTATTAAACAATATGGTACCCCATTTAAATTTACCTATTTACCTAAAATTGGTTCGCAAATCAATAAATCCCGATTGCTTTTTAACCAAGCCATTACCAAATACAATTACCCCGGAACATACAATTATTGCTACTGTACCAAAAGCTCACACTTTAGTTTTATTATTGATGAAGTACTAAAAAATGGTGCTGACATTGAAACTTCATCGGCTTTTGATTTAGACCTTTTAGCCAAATTACATGCTGATGGTAAATTTGCAAAGGATAAGTTTATAGTTTGCAACGGCTACAAAACAGATGTTTACGCCAAAAAAATGGCTGAATTTGCCAAAAATGGTTTTGAAAATTTGGTGTGTGTATTAGATAATCCTGCAGAGTTTGAATTAATTGATACCTATGCCGAAGTACCCATGAACTTAGGTATAAGAATTGCCACAGAAGAAGAACCAGGTTATTTGGTGTACACTTCTCGCTTGGGAACAAGCCATAAATTAGTAAACGATTTATACTTATCTAAAATAAAAGACAATCCGAAGTTTAAACTAAAAATGCTTCACTTCTTTGTAAATAGTGGTATTAAAGATACCACTTACTATTGGAGTGAACTTACACGTTTGGTTAATGTGTATTGCGATTTAAAAGAAATTTGCGTTGATTTAGATACGCTAGACATTGGTGGAGGTATGCCTATATATACCTCATTGGGTGTAGAGCATGATTACCCTTACATGATAGATCAAATTGTGTATTATATTAAAACCATTTGCGATAGCCGCAATATAACTGCACCAAATATTATAACAGAGTTTGGTTCATTTACTGTTGGTGAAAGTGGTGGTGCGATATACAGCATTATTGGCGAGAAACAACAAAACGATAAAGAGTCGTGGTACATGATAGACAGCTCGTTTATTACCACATTACCCGATACTTGGGGTATTGGACAAAAGTTTATTTTGTTGGCCATTAACCAATGGGATGAAGAATTTAAACGTATAAATCTTGGTGGCTTAACCTGCGATAGTCAGGATTTTTATAACAGTGATACCCACACCAACCAAGTATTTATGCCGAGGTTAGAAAAAGATGAACCCTTGTACATGGGCTTCTTTCATACGGGAGCATATCAGGAAAGTTTAGGTGGTTACGGTGGCATACAACATTGTTTGATACCAGCGCCAAAACATTTAATTATAGATAAGAAAGAAGACGGAACAATGGATGTGAAGGTGTTTGCCCAAGAGCAAAACGCTGAACAAATGATGAAGGTATTAGGATTTTAAGGTATTTTAAATTGGCTGTTCTAATGTTTTTTACTTTTTAGGACAGCCCAATTAGTATAGTAACTTTTAAGCCATCACACCAAATTCTACTTTACAATTAGCTACCATATCAGCATCAATACCCGTAATTTCCACGTTCATAATTTCGTTTACAAACATTGGGTCGTAAGCGGTTTTTACCTTGATGTAGTTATTGGTAAAACCATACATTACGTTGGCATCGTTTTCGGCTTCCCAAAGTACAGGGTAGGTTTTACCAATGTGTTGCTCATAAAAATGCCTACGTTTTTTATCACTTAAAATATGTAGCATTTTGCTTCTATCGGCACGTACGTGCGGGTATACTTTGCCAGGTAATTTATTGGCTGTGGTATTCACACGTTCGCTGTAGGTAAATACGTGCAAGTACGAAATATCAAGTTGGTTTAAGTAGTTGTAAGTTTCTAAAAAATGTTCTTCCGTTTCGCCCGGGTAACCCACTATCACATCAACCCCAATACAACAATGTGGCATCAACGATTTTATTTTTTGTACCCTGCTGGTGTATAAATCAGTAAGGTATTTTCTGCGCATGCTCTTTAATATTTCATCACTACCACTTTGTAAGGGTATGTGAAAATGCGGAACAATTACACTTGATTTGGCCGTAAGCTCAATTACCTCATCAGTTAATAAATTAGGTTCGATGGATGATATACGTAAGCGTTTTAATCCTTCTACTTGTTCTAAAGCTAGAAG
>JBILPP010000233.1:0-3529 GCA_044373765.1 Bacteroidia bacterium | reverse complement strand
ATTTCAACATTAATGTAGGGGTCTATTTCTGCTATTTCTCTGGCGGCTATTACCGTTTTTTTTATGCTGATATTATGAACGCCACTTCTTAATCGATTTAAATTACTCAAGTCCAGTTCATCAAAATCAGCAAGTTTAATACTGCCACAAATCCGCTCCATAATAAGTGTTATAGCTACAGATTGCCCAACTGAAAGCCCAATAATACCAATGTGTTTTCTTCTTAGTAATGTTTGTTCTGCAGGTGTTATTTTTAGTTGATTCCTATTGGTTCTTACGGATATGAAATCTTCTTCTGGTAGCAGATGAATGATTCTTTTACTCCACGGATAAAAGAACCAATTACCTATTAAATCTAAATTTCTTCCATTTAAATAATTATTTTTTTGAGCTAAATATTCTTCATTGGAAAGATTTTTTGATGGGTTTTTAAGCTTTATAAGTTCGTTAATTTGTGCCGATAGGGTATCCAATACCTCTATTTGTGGGTTGGATTTCAGTATCTCACGTAATCTTTTTTGTTCCTCGATGCTTTCCAAATTTATGAGTAGAGGTTTATATACTTGGGGAGTGGTTTGGTATACATGTTCAGCAAACATGGATAGTTGCGACATACTATTTTTGTTTTTAAATTATCTTTTACTATTTTCGATTATACAATAATTATAACAAATTATATAATTTTTTTAATAATACGTAATTTATATTAACACTCGTGGCTCAACCAAACGATAAAATAAAAATAATATATGTTGATGATGAAGAAAATAATCTTTTATCATTTAAAGCAACATTCAGAATAAAGTATAATGTGTTAACTGCAATAAGTGCTGCTGATGCCATTAAGTTGTTGAAGGATAATATTGATGTTGCAATTATTATTACGGATCAACGTATGCCTAATATGACTGGAGTAGAGTTTTTAAGTTCTATTATTGAAGAGTATCCTTTACCAATACGTATTTTACTCACAGGGTATACGGATATTAATGCACTAATTGAAGCGGTAAATCTGGGTAAAATCCATCATTATTTGAGTAAGCCTTGGAATGAAGAAGAGCTTGGTAAGTGTATACTTGATTCCTACGAACAGTATAGAAAACGCATCAACGAGATTGAATTAAATAATAAATTAATACGCAGTAATGATCAATTAGAGTTTCTTTTGCGTCAGCGTTTGTTATCTTAACCATACTTCTGTTGCCCCCCCGCCATAAAGCAGGTTTTCAGCGTCCGCATATCGTTCTACTATTTCTTTTTGAACTGATAAATAGTTTTTGATTTTGTTTTTTAGAAAATGATTTCCTACTCCGTGAATGAAGACAATGCTTTTCATTTTGTGAACATGCGCCATTTCTAAAGATTGTGCAAAAGCATTTATTTGTAAATTTAATATTTCTTGTGCACCTAGTTTATCTATGTTTTCAGCCAAGTTTTCGGCATGTAAATCTACAACCTGATTAGGTTTATCCTTTAGATTAACTATATTTTTTGTTTGGGTAGCGATTGGTTCTGTAAAATCTTTTTCTTGAAGTTTTTTAAGAGATTGAGATGTTAAATCGCTATCTAATCTTATGGTGTATGCTTGCTTGCCTAAAAAATAGCATTGTTTAAATGAAGCATGAAACTCTTTAGCGTTTAGTCTAACTTTTTTTACTAAGGTATTGATTGATTTAAATTCTTCATTAATAGGAGTAATAACAAAGGTAAACTCGGGCCATTTATTAAACTGTTCAATACTAAATCTTCCAATTGATTTATTGGTCTCCAACTCAACATTAATCCGATGTTTTAGTTGTTGATTTTCGTATACAGCAACCATTATCCAATCGGCCTCACTATTGTGAATTTTAAGGTCAAGACTATCATCATTTATTCTCTCAAAAGCAATGTGAATGCCATGGTGAATTTTGATGAATTTAGGTTTAACTGTAATGGGTTTTTCGTCTTCTTGTTTAGGCTTGTTAAGTATATCATTAATCTTAACCACTTCATTTATCAAAACTGGAATTTCAAAGTCATCTTCAATTGTTACACCTGCTGTATTGCCTTTGATACTGGTAACAACCCCTTGCATATCTTCATTAACAAACCTTACTTTATCACCTAGCTTTATCATTGTTGTTTATTTAATTGCAGATCGCAATATTTCTTTTAGTTTCTGAGCCATTTCGGCCAAGTACATTTCGCTAATATCTTTGATGTTGTTTTCACCACCGGCATCTAATATTAGCGTTTCTGCAAGTACTAACTTACCTTTATTATCCCACAAATTATAATGCATTACATAGGTGCGTTTGTATTCTTGTTTCATCCACTCGATGGTGTTTTTATTTGAAGTGTTAATTTCAAATTGGGTAATGTAAAGGAGATAATCGTGGTTATGTTTTTTATATAAACTAGCTTGCAGGTTTGGGTCTTGAATCTCACCCACCATTGTGGCAGTATCGTTTACATAAAAAGTTTGTTTTTTATTTTTTTTACGGAATAAATTACTGCTAAATAAGCCTTTATTTTTACTGATGGCATTGCTTGTGTAATATTGCGAAGCTGCATATACTCTTTTTAAATCTTCTTCGCCATTTAAACTAGTAGCTGATAGTAGGCTTACCGCATCAAAAGATGCTAATATTTGGTGATAAACATTTGATTCTAACTTTACGCGCATTTGGTTGCGTAATTTAGGCTCATCAAGTCTGCTATAACGAGCTAGGTCAGCATCTGCATCACTAAAATACATCATGCTAGGGTAGGGCACTATCAATATTTTTTTGTTTGATTTAGTGCTATCAGTTTGTGCAATGGCAGGTAACCCAAACAAAAGAATGATGGTTAATATAAAAATGTTTTTCATACCTACTTGATGAATAGACCAATGATGTCGTTGCCGAATATGAGCACCATTAGCGTAAGTAAAATTACCATTCCAACTGTTTGAATACGTTCCATTGCTTTTGTACTTATAGGTTTTCCAGTAATCATTTCAATTAACAATAAAACCACATGTCCACCGTCTAATGCTGGAATAGGAAGGATATTCATAAATGCTAAACCTAAAGAAATTAAAGCGGTGAATAACCAGAATCTACTCCAGATCCATTCTCCGCCATAAAACTTAGCGATACCAATGGGGCCTTGCACTGCTTTATTTGCAGGGATATCACCACTAAAAATTTTACCCCAACCTTTAACTTGTAAACTAATGGTTTCAACTGCTTTGTTTACTCCTTTGGGGAATGATTCCAATAAACCAAATTTTAATGAATCGTATTGTATTCCCATAGGGTTTGGTGCAACTCCAATTTTACCGTCAGAAGTAATGTCTATTGGCATTACCACGGTGTCAATTCCACGTAATACAGAAAGTTGAGCTTGTTTGCCGGATTCAACTTTTAATGCCTCTTGCAGCTGGTCGAAGAATATTACAGGGTTTGAATTAACAGCAAGTAATACATCGCCTTTTTTTACACCTGCTTTTTCTGCTGGAAATCCGCTTACTGTTTCTTCTATGTTGTATTTAAATCGTGGA
>JBILPP010000234.1:0-3529 GCA_044373765.1 Bacteroidia bacterium | reverse complement strand
ACAAATATTAGCATAAAAAATTTATCCTCTTAGTTTATCAAGTAGGGTGTTTAAGCTCTTGAACTCTAAAACCGTCAGGTTTTTGAATGATTTTAACCATATTTCGTTTTCGCTGTCTAACGCAGTTAAAAGGTTCAATCCCTTTTGGGTTATATTTATATCAACTTGTCTTCTGTTTTCAGGGCATTGTTCGCGGGTTACTAAATTATTTGCCCTTAATTTCTCTACCAATCTTGTGGCATTTGAGCTTTTATCAATCATGCGAGATGCAATATCAAACAACATTAACTTTTTGGGGTGAGAACCACGTAAGATACGCAATACATTAAATTGTTGTGGTGTAATACCATGAGGTTTTAATCTTCTGAGGTTGCTTGCCTCAATCCAACTGGCAGTATATAGGATATTAATGGCCGCCTTCTCTTGTTCGTTGTCAAATTTCTTTTGTTTGATATCACTTTCTAAACCCATAATAACAAAAATAGAAAAAGTTGTCACGGTGACAACTTTTTCTTAACAAAACTTAAAAACGTGTTGGATTAATAGCTCTATCGTTATTCAAACTCGTATGTTTTGCTGCCGCTTTTTCGGGGTTGGTTATCGCTCGCTATTTTATTTAAGGAGTAATACAATTCAATATCCATGTTTATATAAAAACCATGTTCACCAACCGGTAAACCATAACCGTGTATGAAATGAGAATAGTTCATGGCATCATCATCCAACACTTTACCAAATTCAGTTTCCCATACCAACGTAAATCTATTTAATTTTAAATTTAGGCGATAAGTAGCACCAAGCCCAAACGTGTTTAATTGTTGGATATGATCTTTTTTATAACTGCCGCCAAAAGCATCGGTTGTAGCAATGGTGCGCGTGTTGTTCGAAAAATTAGAAGTTAAACTTCCACCAATTTCGTGGTGTAAAATGCTATGGGTTATTGGTGCATACATTAGTTTAAATTTGGGTTGATGCACCACATCTAACCAATTTACATGGTGGTTTGATGCGCCTTCGGAAGAAGTAACTCTGGCAAACGTATACTCTAAATATGCGGCATAATGGTTTATTTTTGCGTAACGTAAACTCACATCAAATCCTAAGTGTTTTTTACTCAAAGACTCGGATAATTGTGTGGCAGTTGTTTTTGAGGCATTACCTAATCCAAAACCCACCGAAAATTGATGTTGTGCAGTGAGATTGATACCACCCATTAAACACATGAATATTAATGCTAATTTTTTCATGGTGCCGGTGTTAGCTTAATAAAATAATTTGAATCAAACGTGCTGTAACTTACGTTGTGATTGTTCGTACTTAAGTATGATTGTTCACACTCAAATTCATAAATATTACTCACCCCGTAACTAATAGTTAATGTATCAGCAGGTGTGTTGGTGTTTTTTAAAACCAAGGTAATGTGGTTATCGTTTAGGCTAAGTGGCATTTTGCTTAACGAAACATTTTTTACTTGCGGATAAATAACGGTTACGCTATCAAAACTAACGGGGTTGTTGTTTTGGGTGATGTTAATGGATAATGTTTTGCCATAATCATTACTTCTGTAAACGGGCATATCGTCAAAACATTTGTCCTTGCAGCTTGTAAAGGCAAAAGTTAATAGTAACGTAAATACAATAGCAGTTTGTTTCATACAATTTGGTTTAAGTAAAAGTAAGGATGACTGGTGTTATTGCCAAATATTTATTATCCGTTAGTTTACCAATAAACTTTATGATTGCCGAGTAACCTATTATTCATGGCTATTTTCTAATTTTGATAATAATGTGTGTGCCATTTTAGAACCCGTTTAAAATAAAAATTATTCTCCTTTTGGGTTGGCACCCAAACCGCCTTCACTTTTTTCTTGATAAAAAAGTAAACAAAAAATCAAGGCTTACGAGAATTTTACAACAATCTACTGAGCACATTTTTTCCGCGCAATCCAAGCCACTGCGTTTCGGGATTGCTAGCAATGGCCGTTTCACAAACGTCCTCATTGATTGTTAAGTAAAATTCTCGTAGGCCGATAGAGTCCTTCATGCGCTAACTAATATAAAAGCTGTTCTCTTTTAAAAGCTGTTTAGTTACAAAACCGGTTTTTTTTGTATAAATATTGCCAAGTAATTGGGGTTTATTATTCGCGAGAATAGCGTAAAAAAAACTGCCTTAAGTATCACTCAAGGCAGTTTATATCATCAAGCTCAAACGATAATTATTTCTCAGCTACAAGCTTCGATATTTCTATACATACATCAACAGCTTTTTGCATGTCTTGTACGCTCACATATTCCAGCTTACTGTGTATGGCCATTTCGCCCGTAAAAATATTAGGGCAAGGTAAGCCCATAAAACTAAGTCGGCTACCATCTGTTCCGCCTCTAATATTGGTCACTACAGGTGTTAAACCTGCATTTTTATAGGCTTGTTCTGCAATTTGCATCACATGTGTTTGGCCATCTAAAATTTCTTTCATGTTGCGGTATTGCTCTTTTACAGCAAACTCGAAACGAGCACCAGGAAATGCATCAACAGCTTTTTGGGCCAATTCGTGTAACATGTTTTCGTGTTCGGCTAATTTAGCAGTAACAAAATCGCGGATAATAAATTGCACTTTGGTTTGCTCTAATCCTCCACTTACCGCCACGGGATGCACAAAACCTTCATAACCTTCGGTTACTTCAGGTGTAAGTTTATCGCTTGGTAAACTATTGATAAAATAAGCAGCCACTTTTTGTGAATTGACCATTTTGCCTTTTGCGTAACCTGGGTGGGCACTTACTCCGTTAAAAATAATGGTACATGCATCAGCACTAAAGTTTTCGCCTTCTAAATGTCCGCGTTCGCCACCATCAAGTGTATAACCGAAATCGGCATTTAGTTTTTTCATATCTGCTTTATCTACGCCTCGGCCAATTTCTTCATCGGGAGTAAATAAAATTCTGATGTCGCCATGTTTAATTTCGGGGTTTTCTTGTAAAGCTTGCGCCACATTCATAATAATGGCTACACCTGCTTTATCATCGGCACCTAATAATGTTTTTCCACTTGCTGTAATGATATCATCGCCAATACGCTCATTCAAATAAGGATGATTGGTTTTACTTAATACCTGCGTATTGTCGTCAGGTAAAACAAGATCACTGCCATCCCAGTTTTTGTGCAAAATAGGCTTCACCTCTTTGCCACTACAATCTGGTGCAGTATCCACATGGCTGCAAAAACAAACGGTTGGCACTTTATTGTCTATGTTTGATTTTACTGTGGCATATACATACCCAAACTCATCCATCTCGGCATCGTTAATGCCCATGGCTTTTAGTTCTTCAACCAAAAGTGTACTTAAGTTTTTTTGTTTTAATGATGACGGTGTACTGTTTGATTCAGGATCTGCTTCCGTATCAATTTGTACATAACGCATTAAGCGCTCAGCTACTGTATAATTCATTTTATAGTTCTTTTTTTTAGTTTAAAGTTCATGGTTCTTGGTTTGACATCCCACTCTTATTTTCCTTAAAATGAGGATGTT
>JBILPP010000232.1:0-3536 GCA_044373765.1 Bacteroidia bacterium | reverse complement strand
AATGTTAAAAGGAGTTTTTTCCTTGTTATACCAATGGACCTGTAAATTAAGTTCGATAAATTGAAATCGACAATGGCTGCTATAATTACTAGGCCAACATAAAATCCGCAGGCTTTATAAAAAAAGTATAAAGAAAATAAAGTAAACACCGCGGTGCGTTGTTTGGTATTTTTATGTAGTATTAAATAAGCACCCATAAACGCCAATAAAAAATACAAGAAAAACCCAGTATTAAACAATATTGGTTCATCAGGATTATAAAGCAGCTGTGCTATTATTTTTTGGATAAAATCGCTCATTTATTAATCACATATTTTTGTAGTGCATCAAACAAAAGCATTCCTTGAATTTCGTATCCTCCTTTACTAAAATGTATGTGGTCTTTGGCTGCGTAGCCAGTTTGTACCCATTGCCGCATACTTCTGTCTCCACCCATTGCGCGGTATAAATCCCAACACATCACTTGTTGTTGGTTACAAAAGTTTATCATGGTTTGCCTAATAGTTTCCACTTTCTGGTTATTAATATATGCAACCGTTCTTCGGGTTCTCCATTTGCCTTTAATCTTTTTGCGTGTGGTTACAGACTTGCGCAGGTAATTATCAGCAGGGGTGGTATATAATATTTTGGCAGCTCCAGTTTCTAATATTTTAGCATGAAAATTTTGTAACTGTACGCTTAAACTATCGGCAGAAATATCACTCACGCTTTCATTTGTTCCCATAGAAATAATTATTAAATCGGGTTGTAAGGATTTAAGTTGTTGGAAAAATAAGTTGGAGTTAATGTAATTATTAAATGTTGCACCATTTGCACCTATGGTATAATAGAGCACACCAGGATTGCCGTTGCTTGCTATTAATCCGTTTAATGTAATGTTGCTTTTTGTATTGAGGTGAAAGCTATTGCTCAAGGGTTTTTTATAGCTTGTAATATTATAATTTGATGAGGTTTGAGTGGTGTAGTTTTCTTCTTGGTTATCGTGGTTAAAACCAATTGCATGTACATTATCTGATTGGAAAATCACACTCAAAAATTGTGGTTGGGTATCTTTTTTAATGTTAAAAACCACCATACTACCTGCGGGTATTTGTGCATTATAACCAACAATTCCTACTTCACACGTTGTTTTACATTTGGTTATTTTGGAGGCTATAAATGGAGCACTTGCCACAGAACTAAATGTGGGTGGACTATTTGTTTTGATCTGACGGTAGGGGAACAGGATACCTATACCTGCGTTACCGTATTGTTGTTGAAGTAAGCTGCGTAACTTTCCACTAAACCAATCAGCTTGAATGTGCGAATCGCCTATATGTACCACTTTAAAAACTTTATTGTATGTGTCAATGGTTACTGGCTGTGGTTGGTATATTACATTGTCGTCATGCATTAATACGGGCTGTGCGAACACAATTGCTTGTATTAAAACCAAACTAGCGAGAAGGATAAGCTTGTTCATATTCATTAAGTATTGCGTTGCCAATTAATCTACCAATTTTAGCCGAACCACTTTGATTAAAGTGCGTATAATCACTACCCGCCAGTATTGGTTTTTTTTCTGCCCATGTTTTCATGCTGTTATATCCGCCCATGGCCTCATATAAATTAAAAAATGCACAACCATGTTTTTGTGCAACTGCTAGTTGTGCTTCCAATAAATTTTCTACTCCATCTCCTGTTCTGTATTCGCCATTAATTTTAAATGCTTTATCTGCTGTGCTAATAATTAATATACTGCTGCGCGGAAAAGCTTTACGTAAATGTTTAATGCTTTTTTCTAATTGTTTTTGGTAATATTTAAAGTTAACAATGCTATCATTATATAACAAATTGGGACCATAATGTAAAACCAATAAATCATATGGGCGCAATGAATCAATTTGTGTTAGCATTTTAGAGTTTAGTCGGGTTAGCTCCGTTCCGCTTGTTCCTCTAAAAGATAAATTATCAAGTATAAGACCCGTTTTACTTTCGGAGGTAAAACCGTATAGCGGAGTTTTACTTTCGTTTACATCAAGTTCCAATGATTTTAAATTGGTATCGTCATTAAGTTTAGCTACGTTGAAGTACCCGTTACCAATAAGTTTGTAATATTGCTTGTTACATGCAATATCCAATGTGCCATTACCATATAAAACACTTACATCGTATAAACTTGACAAGTGCGTTCCACCACCAGGTTTAATGCTTATATTGGCATTGTTTTTTGCAAAAAATGTGTGTCCACTAAAACCAAGTATTAATTTCTGCTTGTTGTTATTAAAGTTTACGTCCTCCCAGTTATCGTTTGCATAGGCTCTAACTGTTTGTCGGAAGTGTGCAACAATACTGGTAGCAGGAATAAATCCAACCCCATCACCCCCAAATTTATTTTGTAAAATAGCACGAACCGTTTGCGTAATTAAATCACCCTCAATCATACTATCTCCGAAGTAACCAATTCGAACCTTTCTGTTCTTTTGAGTATATTGTTTGTTCAAGGATGTTAAAAACGCATCCATACCATTTTGTGTTTTCAGGCTATCAGGGTGCTCAATTCCTATATCATTTCTAATAATTATGGCCACATCCTTGTTTGTTTCGATGGTATCTTTTACGAGCTGTTTTAAAGGGGGACCAAATTTCGTTTTTTTGTTATTTAGACTTATTTTTGGGATATGTCTAGCTTCTAAATCAGAAAAAATATGTACCGCTGACAAGCGATTATTTTTCCAGAATTTTTGAGGAATAACAACGCTTATTAAAAGTAGAATTATGCAGGTAAACGCTATTATTAAAAATGGTTTATGATGGTTATTTTGATGCTGCATTGCGGGTGTTTAACTCCGTTAGGTTATGTTTTAATATTTGGGTTTTAATTTTTACTTTCCATTCTTGTGGTGAGCCACTGTAGCCGCTTTTAGCCATTTGGTTTAGCCATGCATTATAATTAAAATTACCTTTTAATGTGGTATAAAATTTTCTTCGTTTTAAGTAAAAACAAAAATCAATAAAACTTGCCGAATCAGACTCGTAGTTGCGAAAACGTGTTTGTATGCCTTTAATATTTCGTAACTTATTTCCCGATTTAATGCCAAAATGATTGTTTAGTATTTTCGCGTTTCTGCTAGTTCCTGCCGCACTTTCAACTAAAGCAACACCTAAAATTAATTCAGCAGGAATTCCAAATGAGTCGGATAAATGCGTACATAGATCACTATATTTTATGATATAATCATCGGTTACTTGTTGTGCATGAATAATTGAAGCCGTTAGTAATAATAGGAGTAGAATTTTGATCTTAGTTACCACATTAACATAAATATAATATTCGAAATTAACGTTTTAAAGCTGCAATTGGAGCAAGAGATTTTGTATGTTCATTTTTTAAATGGTATAATATGTAAGATATTACTTACTAATTGTTTATAATCGCAATATTAAAACATACAGATGTTAGCTCCTGAAATAAAAGTACATGCAAAAAATGATCCTGCTCAACTGATAGAAAGTAATGAGCGCACGATACTTTTTTGCAATGAAGCATTTACGCG
>JBILPP010000021.1:0-12090 GCA_044373765.1 Bacteroidia bacterium | reverse complement strand
ATTGTTCCTAGTTACAACCATGCTGCATACATTGAAAAGTGTATTAAGAGCATTATTAGCCAAACGTATAAAAACATACAATTAATTGTTATTGATGATGGCTCTAAAGATCATAGCGTTGAAATACTATCAAAATTATCTAAAGAACATCATTTCACCTTCGTTTCTCAAGCAAATATTGGTTTATCTGCCACGCTAAATAAGGCCATTAAACAACATGCAACTGGTAAGTACATAAGCATTGTAGCATCTGATGATTGGTGGCTTGAAAATAAACTTGAAACTCAGGTAAGATTTTTAGAAGAAAATCCCACTTATAAAATGTGCTACAGTAAAGCAAATGTGGTGGATGATGTTGGTGAAATTAAATATACATATGGAAGGAAGCCGAGTTCAATTTCTTTTTTTGATGAACTTTTGTTATCAACCGAAGGCTCCTTTATACCTGTTTTAACCGTTATGTATGAAAGACAATTACACCAAGAGCTTGGGTATTATGACGAGGATTCATACATAGAAGATTGGGACATGCATTTGCGTATAGCTTATAATCACAATGTGGGTTTTATTGATGAGGTATTAGCCTGTTACAGATACCATGGAAATAATATGTCTTCCAATACCGTTAAAATGACCCATGCTTTAATTAGAATTGTGAAGAAATGGAGTCATATTAGCAACTTTGCTCAAACGTTGCGTATTTGGGAACTAGTAGCCTTTAGGCAACTTGCCCAAAACAACAAAAAAGAGGCTATGGTATATTTTATCCCTGCTTTAAAGTCATTTTATAAAATTGGATTTTGGCGTGGATTATTTAATTTAATTCTCAAATGAAAATAGCAGGATTTGTCTTTTTTCTATTCTTCTATTTATATGTACCAGAAATCATTTTTCTGCCAGTTTCTATTCGCCTTATTATTGGTGCTTTAGGTCTTTTACTTTATGCAATTAGGCTTGTTCATAAATACAGCTCTGCTGATGCTGATTTCTCTGTTAATAAGGATTTTTTAACTTTTTGGGTTGGAACAATTGCTATTTCTATTGTTGCATTAGTAGTAGTTGTTGTTAACGGATCTGCTGATGGTAAAGTAATTTCGGAAATAGGTATTCGTTTTACCATGCTTTTTGGAGGAGCCTATTTTTTAACATGGTACCTCAAGCAAATGAATGTTAATATGGATTACCAAATTATTCTTAAGGCATTTATTGCAGTGCTCGTCATTCAGTGTTGTATTGGTATCGGAACTTTTGTTAATCCAGTAATTAAAGAGCTATTTAATGCAATACAAAAGCCAAGTGATGTTGCTATTCAAAACAAAGTTGGGGTAATGCGAATGAGTGGCTTCGGTATGACATTTTTTGGTGCTGGTTTAGATTGTGGGCTTGCGCTTATGGTACTTGTTTTTTTAGTAAGAGAAAATACATATCAAACCAGTATCCTGGTTTTGTTGGCATTTGTTTTTCTCTTTATTTTGGCGGTTGGAACATTTATGGCTCGAACAACTTTAATTGGTGCCTTGTTTGCTTTTGGATACTTAGTTTTACCCCATTCCAATTCTCGTAAACACATCAAATTTGCTGCTATAACAGCTGTGATTTTAATTGTTGTAGCGGGCTATTCTATTCCAGTTTTACTTAACTCTGAAAAATATGGCATGGTAATCCGTTTTGCATTTGAGGCATTTTTTAATTACACCGAATATGGTTCGCTAGAAACTGAATCTTCAAATGATTTACAAACCATGTATCGATTTCCTGAACAACTAAAGACATATTTTGTTGGTGATGGTTGGCTCAATCACCCGGAGATAGAAGGGTATTATTATATGCAAACAGATGTAGGCTATTTAAGGTTGATTTATTTTGGAGGTATATTTTATGCATTATTATGGTTTATGTTTCATTATTTGATGTTAAACAGAATAGTAATGAATTTTAATAGCAAGGAAATGAAAATGTTGGCATTAACTATATTCTTCTTTCTAATAGTTGTAAATGTAAAAGGGCTTGCTGATTTTTATCCATTAGTTTTTTTATTGCTGGTTTTTTCGTCAGCTTATAAAAGCTTTCAAATAGAACAAACAAATGCAGCGTATTAAAATAGTTCATGTCATACAAAACTTAAGTATACAAGGCGGCATGCAACGAGTGGTGACTAATTTGTGTAATTTATTAGCAGATAAGTATGATGTAGAGATATGGGTATGGACTGATAATAAAAAGCATTTTTTTGAAGTTAATTCACAAATTACCATTCGCTCATTAGGTCCAAATCCAGATGATTTTAATGGAAATGGATTGCAAAAAGGATTATACTTTTTAAGAATGCTTTTTAAGGGACTTTTTAAATATAAAAAATTAATAAAAGAGGCTTCCCCGAATCTTATTTTCATTCACAGAGGCGAGATTGATGATGTATTCATGGGTTTTCAACGTTTGTTTTATAATACAAAAGAGGTTTTACACACACCATATAGGTTAAAACGTACAACATCATTAGCTTTAATTACCAGAATTCAACGGGCGTTATTTTATCATTTATTTCAGCCCAAAAAAAACTTTATAACAGTTACCGAAACGATTAAACAAGATATGCTTGAAGATGGTTGGCAAAACATAACAGCCATACACAATACGTTTAATATGCGTATCGAACCTAAATCAAATCGTAGCTCCAATCTTTTTTTAACTGTTGGCAGAAACGGTCCCGAAAAAGGTTTTCCTCTTTTAATCGAAGCATTTGCTAAATTTAATACCCATGAAAAAGGTTGGAAACTTCGGATTGTAGGTAGTGATGTTGATACAGCAGGTAACGACCTAAACCAATTAATTCAAAAATTTGGTTTGCAAAATTATGTAGAGTTATTGCCAGCAACTGCAAATATTGAAAAACATTATCAAGAGGCTGCCATCTATATTTTACCCTCGTATTATGAAGCAATGAGCTTGGTGGTGCTAGAGGCAATGGAGGCGGGGCTGCCAGTGATTTGCTCTGAAATTAGAGGGATAAAAGAAATTACGAATCCAGATGTGGTTCAGATCTTTAAAAATGGCGATGTTAATGCATTAGCAGATCAAATGATTTTTTTAACCAGCCAACCTGAGCTTAGAGACAGCATGGCCGAAAAAGCGGTAATACATGTACGAAATTTCTATCCCGATAAAATTATACTTCATTGGGAAAAATTAATTGCGGAGGTACTTCAATGATTGTAATTGCCGAACTCTCAATGACTGGAAATGCACACGTTGAGTTTAATGCTGCATTTTTGCAGGTTTGTCCATTTAACGACAGCAAACAAATCACTTTCTTTAGCGAAAAGAAACATGTACATGCTGTTCGGGAAAAATTAAATGACAGTAATTTACATGTAAACTACGAGCCGTTTTATGCGCCTTCAGTTAAAGGTAATGCCATAAGTAGGGCCATTGCAATTGTATTAAAAGAAATTATCGGTGTATTTATCTTGTTAAAAGTATTAAGCTACAGTAAAAAACACAAAGTAGCACATGTATACATTACCTCAGCATTGCCATTTACACATTGGATTCTTAAAAATTTGTTTTTAAAATGGTTACCTCATGTAAAGGTGTTTTTTGTTTTACATGGCGAGTTAGAACACATCACGCACAAACCCAATGTGTATTATAAATTATTGGCAAAGGCACTTCATATTAACCTTCCTAATTTTAAATATATAACATTGGGTGAGGTATGTAAAAACAACATCATTGCCTATTTCAAATTAAATCCTGATCACTTTATCTCCATTCACCATCCTTATATATATCCGCCAAGTAATAAAAAATCGGGAATGAACAATAGGGGAATTATCTTGGCAACAGTGGGTGTACATAATGCTGGGTTTAAAAATGCGCATTTAATTTTTGATGTTGCCTCGTCTTTATCTTTGCAAAACATCACATTTAAAACTATTGGTAAATTCGAGCCTGATATCTTGCCCTATTTGAATGATAGTGTAGATTATTCAAGCTCTTCAGATGATATGATTCCTAATGATATTTTTGAGCAGGAATTAGCGCAGGTTAATTACATCTTGATGTTTTACCCTAAAGAGGCCTATCAATTTATGCCAAGCGGAGTGTTTTTTGATGCCATAAAATTAGAGAAACCTATCATAGCCATCAGAAATAGTTTCTTTGAATATTATTTTAGTTTATTGGGTAATATTGGCTTTTTGGTTGATGATCTTGTTGAGATGAAAGTATTAATTGGTAAGTTGGATCGAGGTGAAATTGATTGTTACAAAGAGCAGTTAAATCATTTACATCAAGCCAAAGAGATGCTCTCCATTGAGTCGATTAAAGCGCAATTATTAAAACAGTTAGTGTAAACTTGGATATGGTGAAAAACATGCTTGTGTCAGTTGTAATACCCATGTACAACGCTCAAAATGATATTTTGAGGTGCTTAACATCTGTGCTCAATCAAACCTATAAACACTTAGAGGTAATTGTTGTAAACGATGGCTCAAAAGATAACTCAGAATCGCTGGTTAATGAATTCATCCACAAACATCCCGAGTTGAAAATAACGCTGATTAATAAACCAAATGGTGGTGTTTCATCAGCACGAAATATAGGTTTAAAATTAGCTAAGGGTGATTTTATTGCTTTGTTAGATTCGGATGATGATTGGTATTCCAACAAGATTGAAACACAACTAAACTACTTTAAACAAGATTCAACCATAGATTTTATTGCTTGCAATCCCATTAAAGAAAGAATTAAAAGGTTTATGTTTAAGAAATTCGGAGAGGTCAACTTCATCAAAGTAAATGACTTAATTTATAAAAATTATTTTCAGCCATCAACCGTAATTTTTAAGCAAGATATAGTGGAGCGTATTGGATTGTTTGACGAAAACCAACGATATGCCGAGGAGGGCAATTATTTTATGCGTATAGCCCATCAATACCAATGTGTTTTGGTAAACCATAAACTAATAGGATATGGTTCGGGGAAAGCCGGTTTTGGTCACTCTGGTTTGTCGGGTAATATTGTTGAAATGGAAAAAGGCGAATTAAAAAATCTATTTTTTGCCTACAAAAGTGGTTTTATCAATGTATTTCAATTATTATTGGCACTATTGTTTTCTTTGTTTAAGTACAGTATAAGAGTAATTAGGGTTAAAATTTTAAAATGAAAAGTTTCATCAGCAGATATGGAATAACGGGTTCGCTCAAAGTATTGTGTTATCTGCTATATACAAAATTGTTTTTTCCAAAAGCCCGTTTGGTTCGTTTGCCCATAGATGTAAGAAATAAAAAGAACATCAATTTTGGCAAAGGTTTAACAACAGGCGTAGGTTGCCGAATAGAAGCTTATCCTACTGACAAAAATAAAGTTTGCCTTATTATTGGGAATCATGTAGAGATGAATGATTATGTACATATTACCGCAATGGAAAGTGTAACCATAGGCAATGATGTACTTTTGGCAAGTAAAATATATATATCAGATTGCTCACATGGAAGTTACTCAGGTAATGAGTTTGACGATTCTCCCCTTACTGCTCCCAATAGCAGGAAAATGGTAACAAAACCAGTAACCATTGAAGATCATGTTTGGATAGGCGAATTTGTGAGCATATTACCCGGGTCATTTATAGGCAAAGGCTCGATAATAGGAACCATGTCGGTGGTTACGGGATATATTCCTGAATACAGTATTGCAGTGGGTTCTCCAGCTAAAGTGATAAAAAAGTTTAATTTCGAAACCCAAAAATGGGAACGTGTGTAACGTTATTAAAATCTATGAGTAAAATATTAATTACAGGTGGTGCAGGCTTTATAGGGTCTAATTTAAGTTTAGCCCTTATCAGTAGGGGGCACGAGGTTGTGGTTTTAGATAATTTATCACCACAAATACATGGCGAAATACCAGAGCACTCTGTATTACTAAACTCCATCATTGATAAAGTAAAATTTATAAGAGGATCCATCACTGATGTAGCTTTGCTACAACAAGCATTAATAGGTGTTGATGTGGTGGTTCATTTTGCAGCCGAAACGGGCACAGGCCAATCAATGTATGAAATACAACGGTATGTAGATGTAAATATTGGAGGTACAGCCAAGTTACTTGATGTTTTAGTTAACCAGCCTCACCAAGTTAAAAAAGTTGTAATAGCATCATCACGTTCTATTTATGGCGAAGGTAAATACTACTCTCAAAAACATGGAATTGTATTTCCTGGTCATAGAAACGATAACGATTTACAACAAGGTAAATTTGAGGTAAGTTATATGGATGATAGTGACTTGGAATTACTTGCTACCAGCGAAGATTCCAAAATTCATCCTTCTTCGGTTTACGGCATTACTAAGCAAAACCAAGAGCAAATGATTATGACTGTTTGCCCAACTATTGGCATTGCTCCTGTTGCATTCAGATACCAAAATGTATATGGTCCCGGCCAATCATTAAGTAATCCTTACACAGGTATACTCTCTATATTTTCAACCCAAATTAGAAACAATAAATCTATAAATATTTTCGAAGATGGCCACGAGAGCAGAGATTTTGTATTTATTGATGATGTGGTGAATGCTACCGTTTTAGGAATTGAAGAAGACGAGGCTAATGGCCAAATTTTTAATGTTGGAAGTGGTGTTGCCACAAGTGTATTAAAAGTAGCGCAAACGTTAATAGCCAAACTCGGTATTGATGTAGATTTAAATACTACGGGTAATTACCGCCTAGGCGATATCAGGCATAATTTTGCTGACTTAGCACACATAAAAAACAAGTTAGGTTTTGAACCTAAGCACAATTTTGACAGTGGAATTTCTGCATTTACCAAATGGGTAATACAACAAGAAATTAAAACAAGTAATTACGAGCAGTCTATTAACGAAATGAAGGCTCGTGGGCTATACAAATGAGTACCAGTAAGCCACTAACAGATAAAAAGATTTTATTTTTTGCACCCAAATTTTTTGGGTACGATTTGGCTATTGCCCAAAAAATGGTAGAGCTGGGGGCTGATGTGAGGCAATTTGATGAGCGACCAAAAAATAATTTTTTGACTAAAGCGCTGATTAGAATTGATAGAAACATTATTAAACAAACCATCATTAAATACTACAAAGAAATACTGAACTCAACTCAAAACGAAAAATTTGACTTTGTTTTTGTAGTTAATTTAGAAGCCATGACCCCCGAAATAGTTGAACTATTAAGGAAACAGCAACCGCAAGCAAAGTTTATTTTGTACATGTGGGATTCTATTAAAAATAAAAAATCGGCACAACTTGCATTTAAACTTTTTGATTGGTGTTATTCTTTTGATAAAAACGATTCAAAAACATTGCCAAATGTAGGCTTTAGGCCATTGTTTTTTATTGATGAGTTTGATTGTAGGAAATGGGGGCAAAGCATGCAAAATACATACGACCTATGCTTTATTGGCACAGTGCACAGCGATAGGTATAATTTGGTTAATAGCATAAAAAAGCAAGCTGGATACTTGGGGTTAAAAACGTATTTCTACCTTTATTTTCATAATAAAATATTGTTTTTTTATAAAAAAATAAGAGACATTAAGTTTTATCATGCACGTTTTAGCGAGTTTCAGTTTAAGCCAATATTAGCTGGTGATTTGGCACAAAAAATAAAAGAATCAGGAGCAGTTTTAGATATACAACATCCGAATCAAACTGGTTTAACCATGCGCACACTCGAAATGTTAGGCTCCTCAAAAAAATTAGTAACAACAAATAAGCACATTGTAGAGTACGACTTTTTTAATTCGCATAATGTTGCAGTAATAGACAGAGAGAATCCTATAATTAATGTTTCTTTTTTTAAAACAGATTTTGTTGAAGTTGATGATTTGATAAGGGATAAATATGCCTTACGAGGATGGATTTTAGAGATTTTTAAAGTTAACCAACCTTGAAAATAACCATCATAACAGTTGTGTTAGATAATATGGCCTTTATTAGAGATGCCATAGAAAGTGTGGTGTGCCAAGAAAACACCAACATACAATACATTATTATTGATGGAGGGTCTAATGATGGAAGCTTAGATATAATAAATTCTTTTGGCGATAAAATTTCAATTGTAATTAGCGAGCCCGATGAAGGTATTTATGATGCCATGAACAAAGGACTTGCACTTGCAACAGGCGATGTGATAGGTTTTTTAAATGCAGACGATTTTTATGCACATAGCCAAGTTATACAGCATGTAGTGGAGCGTTTTGATGCAGATAAATGTGATGCTATGTATGCTGATTTGGACTATGTGAGCAGGACAGATAAAAATAAAATTGTTCGCAAATGGCGATCAGGTTTTTTTGATAAAAAACGATTTGTAAAAGGATGGATGCCGCCTCATCCTACATTTTTTGTACGTAAAGAAGTTTATCAAAAACTGGGTGGTTTTAATAAACAACTGCACATGGCTGCCGATTACGAATTGATGTTGCGCTTCTGTTACTTCAATAACATAAAAGTAACTTATTTGCCAGCTGTAATTATAAAAATGCGCCTTGGTGGCCAAAGTAATAGGAGCTTTAAAAATAGGGTTAAAGCCAACATACAAGACCGCAATGCTTGGGTGATGAATGGCGTTAACCCCAAATGGTACACCCTTTTGCTTAAGCCCCTTTCTAAAATAAAGCAATACTTTTTGTAACCGATTTTTTACTGCTATGTTTAGTCTATAATGTGTAAATTAGCCGCATTATACTATTTGTAAGAAAAAAGTCGTTTAGCACATATGCCTTTTAAAATATTTCGTTTTTTGCTCCTTTTGCCTATCTTGTTTTTAGCTCATGTTTCAATGGCACAACAATATGGTTTCGAGTGGATTAAAACATACCAGCCTTATTATAAATTTTTAGTAGGTAAAACAGCTACTTATCGCATTGGTTATGCTGCGTTGCAAAATGCGGGTGTTAATCTTTCGGGTATAAATCCCAAACGCATGCAACTTTTTTACCAAGGCAAAGAAGTTCCAATATATGTAGCAGGCGAAGCTGATAATGTGTTTAATACCAATGATTTTGTAGAATTTGTTGGATTTAAAAATACAGGTAATATAGATGAAGAGTTGTATGATAATGCTGCTTGGCAACCCAATGCTTTTAATGGCTTGTTTACAGATACCTCTGCGTATTTTATAACTATTTTGCCTGATACAACTGTACAAGTGCCTCTGCGTTTTGTTCAAGAAAATGATTTTGATTTTACAGGACTGCAGCCCGAATTGTTCTTTAATGATACCGTTGTTTTGGCTCCTGCCGAAGAGTATTTAGATGGCCCTGATTTGATGAATGCCAGTGAAAAGTATGTTAGTTCTGAATACCAAGATGGGGAAGGCTGGGCGAGTGAGCGAATTGGATGGTTTAACCCGCGTACATTTTTAATGAATACCCCTGCGTTATACGCAAGTGGACCTGCACCTACAATTGAGTTAAAAGTTATTGGAGGATCTAATGCCCAATATACAGGCCTATACAACCACCATGTGCAAATAGGCTTAAGCACCGATAACAGTTCATTTACAACCATTGTTGATCAAAAATATACGGGTTACGATGATTTAATATTTAATCCAACTATTTCTGCTACTAATATTGGTAACAATACTTACCTTAAGATAAGCGCAATTAATGATTTATCTGTGCCATCAGATTTTAACTGTTTATCTTATGCTTTCCTTTCGTATCCACGAGCCTATAATTTGGCAAATGCAAATCAAAAATTATTTGAGGTTACCCACCAACGTGGCGGCATAAAATCATATTTGCAAATAACCAACGTAGGTATCAATGAGGGGAATGCTTTTGCATACGACTTAACAGCGAATAAGCGTATTCGTACCCTATTAACCAGTGGAACTTCAGCGTTTTTGATAAATAATGATGGCCGCGCTCACCTTGTATGGTTATTCGATAGCACTCAAACAATTAACATCAACAACATAAAATTGGTTCAATTCCCTTCAATAAATCCGTCATTAAACTATGGGTACATTATTGTTAGTCATCCAGTTTTAGAGCCTGCTGCAAACAACTACAAAGATTACAGGTCGCAAAAGTTTACTACACTTAAAGTATACAGCGAACAACTTTACGATTATTATTTTTTCGGTAATCAACATCCACTTGCCATACGCAGATTGATGAAACACTTGGTAAATGAACAAAGTGTAACACCAAGTTATTTGTTAATGGCTGGTAGGGGCTATCAAAATGATAAGGCTCGTTTCTACAGTATTTCATCGCAAACTCCATCAACTTATTACAATAAAAATTTAGTTCCTGCCATAGGTGTTCCTGGTGCAGATGCTCTGTATAGTTATAAAATTAAAGGAAATGGATTTTATGCCGAAGTACCTACAGGTAGAGTGCCTGCATCAAACAACCTTGAATTGCAGAATTACTTAAACAAGGTTATTGCATACGAAAACAACCCTGATAGCATACAACCTTGGCGTAAGAATGTGTTGCACGTAAGTGGTGGTTCTCAAGAAAGCGAACAATCCTATTTTAGAGCAATACTTAATTACAATGAAGCAGTAATTAAAGGTGAAAATATAGGAGCAAAAGTTTCCGTTTATGGAAAATCAACCAATACACCTACACAAGATGATTTGAAAGAACGAATTGTTGCGGAACAAAATGCAGGAGTTAATTTGGTTTCTTTTTTAGGTCACGCATCACTAACCATACTTGATGTTGATATGGGTAATGTGGATGATTTAAATAACACCAATAAGTATCCATTTTATTATTTCAGTGGATGTAATGTAGGTAATGCTACAGAGGTGGATCCGCAAACTGGTGGCGGAATAAATGCTAAAAATTATATATGCTCAGCCAATAAAGGAGCCATTGGTTGGCTGGCTCATTCTAATTTTACTTTCGATGGGTTTTTACCTCCTTTGGTAAATAATTTTTATGCGCAATATACCCAAGTTAACTATGGTGCATCTGTTGGTAAAATCATGTACGAGGTAACAAAAATGCTGTCTAACAACAATGTAACTACCAAGTCGCATAACATACAATGGGTTCTTCAAGGAGATCCTGCAGTTGTTATTTACAGCCCCTCAGCTCCTGATTACACAATAGGTAATAGTGAAGTATTTGTAAAAAACCAGAGTTTATCTATTCAGGATGAGTTTATTGATTTAGGTTTTATGGTAAATAATTATGCTAAAACTTCCCTCGATTCTTTTTCGGTAAGTGTAAGCAGGCGGTTGCCTAATAACCAGTTAATAACCTATCCGAGTATTCGTTGTGGCAGGGTGTTTAATAAAGATACTTTTTATTTAAGGGTTGAAACATTAGGAGAGTTAGCGCTTGGAAACAATGTTTTTGAGTTTAAGGTAGATGCCAATAATGAAATACAAGAATTGTTTGAGAACAACAACACCTCTTCAGTAACGATTTTTATTCCTGGCAACGGATGTTCAATCTTGTATCCTCAAGTTGATGGTGTTGTGGGGAGCGATACTGTTTTGCTTACAGTTCAAAACAATAACGTAGCCAACACCCAAAATGAGTTTATTATTGAAGTAGACTTAGCCCCAGATTTTACATCACCACAAAAAATAAATAGTGGTATAGTAAGAGCAGGATCTTTTTTGCAATGGCCCTTTAAACATGGAGCTACTGATACCACCACATATTACTGGAGGGCACGATTAAATTTAACTGAACAACAAGGTGGACGTTGGGTTAATGGGGTATTCACTTTCATACCTAACCACGAAGAGGCTTGGATGCAACGTACTTTTGCTCGTGTAATAGATTTATCAAAATCTAACCTAATACAAATTGATAGCCTAAATAAAAGAATTGACTTTAGTGATAACTCCGCTGTTATAGATGTTAGAGCCAATAGAATTGCACATGGTGCAAGGGGGTTGTTTTACGAAGGCGAAAATCAAAACCCTGGGTCGTTAAGTTGTGTAAGTAATGGTTTTTTTGCCATTGCTATTGATAAACGTACACTAAAAATGTTTATCAATCCACGCTTTCCAATGAACTGTGCTAATGTTATTAATAACAACAATAACTCCAATTTGCGCAAGTTGTTTTACTATGGT
>JBILPP010000231.1:0-3543 GCA_044373765.1 Bacteroidia bacterium | reverse complement strand
TTTGAAGGCCTTCTTTATCCTTTAAACTTTTATCCCCATCAATTGGTGCATGAATAACACGATCGAGTGATATACCTGGTTTATCAGGTACTAACTTAGCCAACATGTTACTTTCTTGCAATGGCAAATCAAGCACACGGGCCACATCTTTGATACTCATTTTAGCAGCCATACTGCCATAAGTTACAATTTGAGCTACCTGGTTTTTTCCGTATTTATTAACCACATAATCAATCACACGTTGCCTGCCTTCATCATCAAAATCGGTATCAATATCGGGCATTGATTTACGATCAGGATTTAAAAAACGTTCGAATAGCAGTTGATACTTGATGGGATCTATATTGGTTATACCTATACAGTATGCCACCACACTGCCCGCTGCAGAACCACGTCCGGGGCCAATAAAAACGCCCATGTCTCTTCCTGCCTTTATAAAATCGGATACAATTAAAAAGTATCCTGCAAAACCCATTGTTCTAATGGTATGTAATTCAAACTTTAATCGTTCTTCAATTTCAGGAGTGATTTCCTTATAACGTTCTTTAGCACCTAACCACGTAGTATGCTCCAAATAATCCATTTGGGTATCAAAGCCAGGAGGTATAGGAAAATTAGGCAACAAGATATCGCGTTTTAAATCCAACAACTCAACCTTATCAACAATCATGTTGGTATTATCAATGGCTTGCGGAATATCACTAAACAGTTTAGCCATTTCCTCCGTTTTTTTGAAATAAAACTGATCGTTGGCAAATGCAAAACGTTTTCCTTTAGCAAACGATTCGTCATCGTTAAACTCTTTCATGGAGGGCGTACTTTGCTTTTCGCCAGTATTTATACAAAGTAAAATATCATGTGCATTGGCATCCGCTTGGTCTACATAATGCGAATCGTTTGAAGCGATCACATGCACATTATGTTTTGCAGCAAATTTCAAAAGTACTTCATTCACTTTGTTTTGCTCGGGTATATCATGCCGTTGAAGTTCTACATAATAATCATCACCAAATAAATCCAACCACCATTTAAATTCTTTTTCACCTTCATCATCCCCATTTCGTAATATTGCTTTTGGAACCATTGCACCAATACAACAAGTGGTAGCGATCAACCCTTTGTGGTATTTTAAAATAAGTTCTTTATCAATACGAGGGTATTTGCTATACATACCCTCCATGTATCCTAGAGAGCATAGTTTAATCAGGTTGCGGTAACCTTCCTCATTTTTAGCAAGCAGTAATTGATGAAATCGTTTGTCTTTATCTTCTTTGGTAAATGACTTTTTATGGCGATCGGCAACAACATAAAACTCACAACCCACAATAGGTTTCACCAATGGTTTTCCATCTGCACCTTTGTGTTTATATGCCTCGGCTACAAACTTAAACGCACCAAACATATTTCCATGGTCGGTAATAGCCAATCCGGGCATTTTATCATCAATGGCCTTTTTATATAGTTTACCTATATCGGCAGCACCATCAAGCAATGAAAATTGGGTATGAACGTGTAAATGAGAAAACTGAGACATTTGATATTTTACTGAAATTGGAGGGCTAATTTACAGAATAAGTAAAAACTTTCAGATACATGTTGAAAACTAAGTCGTATCAACATTTTGTAGCCACGGATAAGCTTCATTTCAAATAATTTGAGTAGGCTTTTGTCATAATTCAAAGTTGTTAACTTTTTCTTTACACATTATTAAAAACTTTTATACATTTGATTTTAAGAAAATTTAAACTTAAATAAACATAAATACATCAATGAAAAAAATCTACTTACTAGGATTATTAGCTGCAAGTATTGCTGTTAATGCTCAGGCCCCTAAAACGGGTGACTTGGGAAATCAAGCCAAAACAACCAGTAAGCAAATCGGTGATCACACACCTGCTTCTCCGGTTGTTAACCGTCAAGCTAACAATAGAATTGGCTTAACTGGCAAGGGCTATGGCAAAAACTCTACTTGGGTTGTTGTCGGTCAAACAGAATTCGACCGTCCAACCAATGCATCTACATACAGAAGAATTATTACTTATCCTAACGGGAAAAAATCTGTAATTTGGACAACCTCAACTGATGGACCAGCTACTGGATACCGAGCTCGTGGCACTGGCTATAACCATTTTGATGGATCTGCATGGGGCACGGTTTCAAAAAACAGAATTGAAAACAGAAGAACAGGATACCCGAACTTTGATTATGACCCAATTAGTGGTTCAGAAATTGTTTTATCACACAAAGTTGATTCAAGTGGATACTCGGGTGGTATGTTATATAATACCAATGGCTCTATTGGGTCAAACTCTTGGACAGGAGTGAGTGCTTTAGATACTACAAAAACTTTACCTGGTGTTCTTTGGCCACGTACAGCTGTATCTGGCGACTACATGATTGTTATCGCATCATTCACTGATTCTTCGAGCCAACAACCTGGTCGTGTAATACTTAACGGTGTGCGCGCTCCTCAGGTATATTCACGTTTAAACCTACGTACCAATGTTTGGGATGTAGTTAACCAAACGTTACCTGGTTATGATAGCTCACGTTATTATGCAGGTGGTGGTGATAATTATGCCATTGACGCAAAAGGAAACAACGTAGCCATTTTAATGGGTGGGTTAACAGATGATATCGCTTTATGGAAATCTGCTGATAATGGTGGAACATGGACTAAAACAATCATCGATTCTTTCCCTGTTGCTGCTTTTAATTTCCGTCAATTGGTATTGGATACCCCTTACAGCACTGATGGTGCATTATCAGTAACACTAGACGCTACTGGAAATGCGCATTGCTTCTGGTCGTATGGACGTATGTTTGATAACGATACAACCAATGGTAATACCACATACAGCTACTTCCCTGGTCAAAACACCATTGCACATTGGTACGAAGGCCGCCCTGATTCTCTTTTGTTAGCTGGCTTCTCTCCTGAAGATCCAACAGATGCTGACGAAGCTTTAACTATTGGAGAAGTAATTAACGACAGAACTAGATATGGTAACTTAAGTAGATTAGCTACTGCACCATATGCAGTAACTAGCGGAGATACCGTTTATGTTGTTTACCAAGGTTTAACAGATAATGACTTAGATCAACAAGGTCAAGCATTTTACGATATCTATGTTGCAGCCTCAGTAAATAACGGTTTAACTTGGTTACCACCTGTAAATATTACTGCAACAATGGGTTTAAATGAAGAGCAAACATTTGCTAGCGTTGCAGCAGATTGTAGGACTAACCTTCATTTAACTTTTATGAACACTAAGTTACAAGGATTTTATGATGCAACAAATAATGCAGAAAAAGTAGGCCCTTACGATATTGTTTATTATCAAATTCCTGTTGAAGACATTTTCGACAAAAATGTTGTGGGATTAAATGAAGCCAATGATTTGTTTTCATTAGACCAAAACTTCCCGAATCCATTTGATGTGAACACTACTGTGCCAGTTAAATTAAACCGCAGCTCAGATGTTAAAATTAGTGTTGTAAACATGATTGGACAAACAGTATACAGCAATACATTTGCTAACA
>JBILPP010000230.1:0-3545 GCA_044373765.1 Bacteroidia bacterium | reverse complement strand
TTTTTGCAGTTGTACAAAAGCAAGTAAATGGAGACACCTTATGGTTGCCCTTTTTCAATGCCAAAGGTTATTGCATGAACATGAATATGAACTTAGCTTGGAGTAAATATACATTTAACTCGGTTTGCAGTGGTACCATTCCAAACCCACAAGAACTAGAAAAAGCACTTTGGTTTTGGGCTAATAAAAACAACATCAAAACCGATAGTTTAGATTTTGCAATTTTGAAACGCACCTATCATTTCCCTTCTACTTATCAAAAAGATTACCATCAGCAACTTATAAACCAATCTTGGGTACCTGAAGGCAATGTAACATGGCGTAAAGGTAAATATACATACACCCCACTTGACAGCATGTAAGCAACAGTAAATTAATTCTCAAAAAAAATTTGCTATAAATATAATTTCATTACCTTTGAACGCTTTTTTAAGCGAAAGGAGAATTAATTAATTGACAAAAAACAACAACATTCAATTCGAAACACCAGGCGCAGACTTTGACTGGAGCATGGACAAAGCCGGTTTCGGCAACTATTCTAAAGATGAGAGAGCAACTCTTGAAAGTCTTTACGAACAAACACTTAGCACAATTGCTGAGAAAGAAATTGTTAAAGGTACCGTTGTAGGTTTTACCGAAAAAGAAGTGGTACTTAACATTGGCTTCAAATCTGATGGTTTGATTGCTAAAACAGAATTCCGCGACATGCCTGAATTAAAAGTAGGCGATGTAGTAGAAGTTTTGCTTGAAAACAAAGAAGACGCATTAGGTCAACTTGTGTTATCACGCAAAAAAGCCATGAGCGAACGCGCATGGGACAACATCATGAAGTGCTTTGAAAATGATGAAATCGTTAATGGTTTCGTTAAATCACGCACAAAAGGTGGTTTAGTTGTAGAATTATTCGGTATTGACACATTTTTACCGGGTTCTCAAATTGATACTAAGCCAATTAAAGATTACGATGTTTATGTTGGTCAAACAATGCCATTTAAGGTGGTAAAAGTTAATCACCAATTCAAAAACGTAGTAATTTCTCACAAGGTGTTAATTGAAGAGGATATTGAAAAACAAAAATCTGACATCCTATCTAAATTAGAAAAAGGCCAAGTATTAGAAGGTACTGTTAAAAACATGACTTCGTTTGGTGTGTTTATTGATTTAGGTGGTGTTGATGGTTTATTACATATCACAGATATCTCATGGGGACGTATCAACCATCCAGAAGAGGTATTGAAAATGGATCAAAAAATCAACATTGTTGTTCTTGACTTTGATGATGAGAAAAAGCGTATCAGCTTAGGCTTGAAACAACTTTCTGCTCATCCTTGGGATAGTTTAGCAGACACATTAGTTGTAGGCGCTACTGTTAAAGGTAAAATCGTAAACATCGCTGATTACGGTGCATTCCTTGAAATAGCTCCTGGTGTTGAAGGCTTAATACACGTAAGTGAAATGAGCTGGAGTCAACACTTACGCTCACCTCAAGATTTCATGAAATTGGGTGACGAAGTTGAAGCAGTTATTTTAACTCTTGAAAAAGAAGAACGTAAAATGTCTCTTGGTATCAAGCAATTAAAAGCTGATCCTTGGGTGAACATTAACGAGAGATATCCTGTAGGTTCGCGCCACAAAGGTGTAGTACGTAACATGACTAACTATGGTTTATTTGTTGAACTAGAAGAAGGTGTTGATGGTTTAGTTCACGTAAGTGACTTAAGCTGGACCAAGAAAATCAAACATCCTGCTGAGTTCGTGAAGAAAGATCAAGAGTTAGATGTGATGGTTTTAGAAGTTGATTTAGAAAACCGCAGATTAAGCTTAGGTCATAAACAACTTGACGAAAACCCTTGGGATACTTTTGAAACCATCTTTACTGTTGGTTCTGTTCACGAAGGTACTGTGTTAAAAATTGAAGATAAAAGTGCAACAATCGCTTTACCATATGGTGTAGAAGGATATGCTCCTATCAAGCAATTACAACGCGAAGATAAGACTACCGTTAAAGAAGACGAAGTAGTTGACTTTAAAGTAACTGAGTTTAACAAAGAAAACAAACGTATCGTTGTTTCTCACACCGCTCTTTGGAAAGCTGATGCTATTGAAGAGAAAAAGGTTGACGAGAAAAAACGTACAGACGATAAAGACAAAGCAACTAAAGCTGCTAAAAAACTAAACGATAGTAATGAGAAATCAACTTTCGCTGATGTTGAAGGCTTTGCTGCATTGAAAGCTCAATTAGAGAAAAAAGACTAATTAGCTGAATAACTTTGAAATCCCGACCATGTGTCGGGATTTTTTTTGCCCTTTTATTTAGGTTTCGTAGTATTTAATTATGTTTGAATCATGAACTATTGGTTAGTAAAATCAGAACCCTTTAAGTACAGTTGGGAACAATTTGAAAAAGACAAAAAAACATTTTGGGATGGCGTGCGTAATTATCAGGCAAGAAACAACTTAAAAGCAATGAAAAAAGGGGACTTGGTATTGTGGTACCATAGTAATGAGGGAAAAGAAGTTGTGGGTATTGCTAAGGTTGTTAAAGAGTTTTATCAAGACCCGACAACCGAAGACACAAACTGGGTTGTAGTTGATTTAGCGCCTTTTAAAAAACTAAAGAAAACCGTTACCTTAGAACAAATTAAAGAAGATAACCGATTACAAAATATAGCTTTGGTTCGACAAGGAAGATTAAGCGTGAGTTCTTTAAAAGCTGAAGAATTTGATGCCATATTAGACCTATCAGAAACAAAATAATTACCTTTAGATTATATTGAAACTGGTTTTCGATATTTGTAAACTGGTTAATTACCCAATAATAAACTGTATTACTAAACAGTAGTAAGGTGGAAAAGTATCATGAATACGAAAGTAATCTTAGAAAAAAAACAATTCGACATAACCATTGATCGGTTATGTTTTGAATTGATTGAAAAACATGGAGATTTTTCAAACACAGCCATTGTTGGGCTTCAGCCTCGGGGTATTTATTTATCGCGAAGAATATACAACCGTATTTCCGAGATTTTGAATTCGAAAACCGTATTATACGGTGAGTTAGATATCGCTTTTTATCGCGATGATTACAGAAGAGGTAACGAACAAATTGTGCCCAGTGAAATGAATATTTCATTTAACGTACAAGATAAAAACATTGTAATTATTGATGATGTGCTTTATACAGGACGTACCATTAGAAGTGCATTGGATGCATTAACCGATTTTGGAAGGCCAAATAAAGTGGAATTGTTGGTTTTAGTTGATAGGCGTTACAGCCGTCATTTACCAATACAACCAGATTACACGGGAATATCTGTTGATACAAGAGCAAACGATAAAGTAAAAGTAGAATGGAAAGAAAATGCCAAAAATGATTTGGTACACATACTTACCAATTAAACTTTGCAACCAGAAACAACACGAATTACTCAACCAAAAAGAATACGCAACGCAATGAGCAAGAAGTTTAGTCAACCACACCTTTTAGGTATTAAAGACATTACCCGCGATGATATTGAACTGGTATTTGAAACGGCCGATAATTT
>JBILPP010000229.1:0-3552 GCA_044373765.1 Bacteroidia bacterium | reverse complement strand
AAACAAATAAATAAGATATGTTACTTACAACAACCAACAACATTGAGGGCCGAAAAGTAAACCAATACAAAGGTATTGTTACCGGAGAGGTAATTTTAGGAGCCAATTTATTTAAAGATTTTTTCGCCTCTATTCGCGACATTATAGGTGGCCGTTCGGGCTCATATGAAAGGGTATTAAAAGAAGCCCGAGAGAGCGCATTAAAGGAACTAGCAGACAAAGCGAATGCCATAGGTGCGAATGCGGTTATTGGTGTTAGCTTTGATTACGAAACATTAGGAGCCAAAGGCAGTATGATCATGGTAAGTACAAGTGGTACAGCTGTTATTTTAGAAGATTAATTGTAAATGCCGAAATGAGGCTTTGTTTATATATGGTATTTGTATTGTTTTGGTTTGAGCCAATTTTTGCCCAACGCCAAGCTGTACCTCCTCAACAATTACGAGAAGCAGATGCCTTATATGCTAAGCGTGTATGGCGTATCATCGATTTACGCGAACGCCAGAATAAAGTTGCCGCTTGGCCGCGTAATCCATTAACTAAGGTTTTGTATGATGCTACCTTGGTTGGTAAACTCAGGCCTTACCATAACGATTCGCTTAAACAATTTTATGATGTTGAACAATTTTTAAAACTTGGAACAGATACTTTCCTTGTTAAAAAATTAATTGATCCAAATGGTGATGACGACAACTACTCCATTGATACCGTAATAGAACGTTTTAACCCAACTGAGCGCATTAAACAATTATTGGTTTTAGAAGAATGGTATTTTGATAAGCGCACATCACAACAACGTGCACAAATAATTGCATTAGCACCTTTATACCAGCGAAAAATTGCGGGAATCGACTTAGGATTTGTGCCTTTATGTTGGTACAAATTTTACGATAGGTTTGATAAAGAAAGTGATTGCAGAGATGTTTTGGTAAACTCTTTGATGTATAACTCGGGTAACCCTTACCAAAAATTTAGTTACGATGATTGGTTTGAACAACGCAATTTCAGCAGCTTCATCATAAAAGAAAGTAATCCTTATGATGTTTTTATTATGGACGACCCTGAAATAAAACATAAAGGTTTAGATGCTTTAATTGAGGCTGGAAAACTTAAGCAACAAACGTTAGAGCAAGAACACGACATGTATGAATATTAAAAATTAAATTTCTGGCATGAAATTTAAATACAACATAAAAAACGACCATCATGAAAAAATACGTATTAATAACCCTAGTGATTACCACCATTTTTACGGCATGTAAAACCAAAATGGAAAACATGAGCGAAGTTAAAACTCCGTTTAGTGGAAACAAATATGAAAGCAATAAACGTTGGTTTAGGGCAGTTGCCAGTGGCGAGAGCATGAATTTAGAAACTAGTAAGGACAAGGCCATGCTTAGTGCAAAACAACGCTTGGCAGCATCGGTTCAAACCCAACTTAAAAACGTAAGTGAAAACTACAAAGGCGAACGTTTGGTTGGCGATAATATGGGCGAATTTAACGAACGTTTCCAACAATTAACTCGTGAAGTAACTAACCAAACACTGGTTGAAGTACAGTTGATTGAACAAAAAGTATTTCAAAATAACACCAACAAAAACTATGTAACTTGGGTAGCACTTGAGGCCCGTAAACGCATTGTATATAAAAAGCTGAAAGAAATTGCAAATACCCGCAGTACAATAAGCGACAAAGACAAAGCATACATCAACCAAATGTTAGATGATGCCATTAAAGCATTAGACGACAACGAATAAATGTCAATAAAAAAGCCCCGAACAAAATGTTCGGGGCTTTTTTATTCATCCTTGTAAAATGTATTAAGCCATTTGGCTTTCCAATTTATTTACTAAAACATGCTTTGGCACTGCACCCACTTGTTTATCTACCACTTGTCCGTTTTTAAAGAACAATAAAGCGGGTATACTCATGATACCAAACTCTGTAGCTATTTTAGGGTTGTGATCAACGTTAAGTTTACCCACAACTGCTTTGCCTTCATATTCCTTAGCTATTTCTTCCACTACCGGACCAACCATGCGGCAAGGGCCACACCATTCTGCCCAAAAATCTACCAAAACTGGTTTATCACTTTTTAATACCAACTCCTCAAAGTTGCTGTCTGTTATTTCTAATGCCATAATTTTATGTATTTATGTTGTTGTTGTTTCTACTGCAATATTCAATAATAATTCCGAAGTTTAAAGTTTTTGTCTTTTGGCAGTTAATCTATTTATAAGTATTTATTATTAGATTGGGTTATCCATTTATCTTATAATCCAATTCCAACTCGTCAAAACGTTTCATGGTATCGTTATCAAAATTAATTTTAAACCTGCGCGAGGCTGCTGATACTACTATCTTTTGTTTCTCGTCTATAATATTCAACTTTAATAAGGCATTACCTTTACTGTGGTCGAGCAACTGGAAAAATTCTTGGACAAATTGTTGTTGCACCCTTTCTGTTTTAATATTAACCAAAAGAGAACTTAACATTTTTTCACGCACATCGGCCAGTAACATCATGCTGTTTACCTTTAACTCAAACTGGTCTTCGCTATTAAAACGTGGTTTCATCATGCCTTTCAAAAATAACATTTGCCCTACATTAATAAAGTGTCTGTACTTTAAATAGTCTTCGCTCCACATCATTATTTTAGTAGATCCACTATAATCTTCAATAGTAAATCCACCATAAGGTTTGTTGTTTTTCTGACTTGTTTTTTCGTAACAATCAATTACTACACCTGCAATACTTACCTCTACTCCTTTTTTCTCTTCCAGTTCGGCCATGTTGGTATTTACAAAATTGTTAAATTCAATTTTATAATCATCTAAAGGATGACCGCTTAAGTACATGCCAACTACTTCTTTTTCTTTATGCAATTTTTTCATCAAACCCCAGGTTTCGCAAGCTGGAATAGTGGGCTCAGCTAAGGTAACAGTAGTGGCTCCTCCAAATAGTGATTGTTGGTTTGCATTTTCGTTAGCAGCCGCATTATTGGCATAACGTATTGCTTTTTCAAGCAAGTTTGGCTCATCGCCTTCTTCAGGATGGAAATATTGGGCACGGTGTACATTCGGGAAGCCATCAAATGCACCTGCAAATGCTAATCCTTCTAATGTTTTTTTACTCACCAATCGCGAACTTACACGTTTGGTTAAATCGAATATAGAGGTAAAAGGCCCATTGGCATCACGCTCGGCAATCAATTCAATCACAGCAGCTTCACCCACTCCCTTTATCGCCCCTAATCCAAAGCGTATTTCACCTTTTTTATTTACTGCAAAATTCACTTGCGATTCATTTACATCAGGCCCAAGCACATTTGTACCCATGCGTTTGCACTCCTCCATAAAAAAAGTAACCTTCTCGATATTACTTTGGTTATTGGTAAGTAATGCGCTCATGTATTCGCCAGGATAGTGGGCTTTTAAATAACCCGTTTGAAATGCCACAAAAGCATAACATGTAGAGTGCGATTTATTAAATGCGTAAGAAGCAAATGCTTCCCAATCTGTCCATATTTTTTCTAATACTTTAGGATCGT
>JBILPP010000228.1:0-3572 GCA_044373765.1 Bacteroidia bacterium | reverse complement strand
TTGTAGTTGCTCCCGATTTTGAGGCTACTGGAAAAATGGGTTCATTTTTACAAATTGCAAAGTTTGTACCAGCATCAACTATAGGCGTAGGAACAACAAGCATATTCATTGAATCTACGTTTACACAGCTTTTTAGACCGGTTGATGGGGCAGGTAAGTTGTAGTTAATGGTGTAAGTGTATCTTAATACATTAGGCGTAGGAGCTAAGTTAACCCCCGGAAGCCTTGGATCGTATGAGAAACTGGTTGTATTTGCATTTTCAACTGTAGTAACTAAACCTGCTCCTTGTGAAATAGACCAAATACCTACTTTACCTGAAGGGTCTTGCGGATTATGCTTATGATTAGCAAATTTTAAAGAGTAGGTACCAACTCTATTAATACATACTGAGGTATCAGAACCTGCCGATGTTTTAGGTAAAGAAAACACACGAATTAAAGTGGAGTCTTCTCTTAAACAAGCGCCTTGATCTGCTGGTCCTCGGTATGCGTATTTGAGGTAATAATTTTTGCTTGCTCCAGCAATTTGTGTTTGCATGGTAGCGTAAAATGTATCTTTAGGTAAGTTAGGTAAGCTATCTACCCTTAACATAGTAGTGTTACCAGTAATAGATAATGCTCCTGGAGCGGTACTAAACGACCATCCACCAGTACCACCTTGCTGGTTAGCAGGGGTTACTAATCTAAACGGTAAAACTAATTCTTGCTCGCTTCTGCAAAGATTTTGGGGTTGGGTTGGCGATAAATTAGGTAACGGCCTTGCTATAACCCTTACCGTATCGGTGTTGCTACACTCTAAGTAACTTGAGGCGGTATCTGGAAAAGAATAATATGCAGTTACCACGTAATCTGTAGTAACATTTGGTGCAGCTCTGTAAGTTGCCGAATAGCCTTTTGCTTGTACATTAACTAAACTTGGGCCTTGAATTCTGTCCCATTTATACTTATACCCTCCTCTTACTAATAAACCAACAGTATCTTTCGGACATACAGAAGTATCAGATCCTGCGTTAACAACAATTGGTAGATTAACACGTAAATTAAATGTGTCGCGCATCCTGCAACCAAATGTATCAACCATAAGTAGCACATAGGTTCCAGAATCTTTTTTAACAACAGATTGCACAGAATCATTGGCTTCCAAACTATTGTTTTTAAACCATGTATAAGAAGCAATGTTGCCATTATTGTTCCCAGCATTTAGTGTAAATGATTGACCTGCGCAAATACGCGCTGTATCGGGACTGAAAATTGGTATGGGCAGTTGTTTTATTTCTAAAACAGTACTATCAAAGTATTTACAACCTCTTAAGTCTCTTATTTCTACTATGTATTTAGTATTTGAAGTGTCGGGCGCATCGTAGTTGTTACCATTATTTTGTATAGGTCCTTTTACGGGTGCGTTTGTTCGGGCATTGCGATACCATGTATATGTGTATGGAGCCACACCGAATTTACCCTCTGATTTTAAATTAATAACAGTGCCTTTACAAGTGAAAGTGTCTTTTACATTTACAACTACAGGCGTATCTACAGTTATGGTATCTGTATATACTTTTGTGCAAAATTGGCCAGGCGTATATCCTGGAGTAGATACAATGTACTGTACTAAGTATTTGCCCCCTCTTGTGTAAGTAAACGTATCAATAATAATTGGCCTAGGATCAGTTATTGGTCCTGTAGGGTTAGGGCCAGGATTAAGTGCTTTTACTGGAACCGATCTAAATCCGCCATTAAAATTGTAGTCGTAAGGATTTATGGCAACTTTCATAGAAGCCGAGGCAAAGGTTTGTTTAACCTCCGTTTTGCGGACCCGGTATACCCATTTCCCACAAAATAAATCTTGTTTTACACCATCTGCTTTTGGTGTTGGTAAAACACGAATACTAAAAGAACGTGTTACACGACCAACATTTGGACAGAATTTATCTGCACCTGTAACCGTAAAATAATAAGGTAGTGTTCTTCCGTCACTTTCTTCGGTTTTCCAACAAAATTGCCAAGAATCTTCTCTTGGTCGTGGTAAGCCTGCCCCAACTGGGTAGGTAGGTTGAAATGTAAGTTTACCTGGTCTAACTATACCTTGATTCCACGCCATAAAGGTGGTATCATACCTTGGAATGAGCGGGTACACATCCGTATCTTTGGCAATTACGGTAAAGCAAAGCTGTTCGCCTGCGCATATCGCATAATCATATATGGGTTTATTATTTGGCCCAGACGGAAGTGTGGCTAAACGTGGAGGATTGTTACCAGGACAGTTAAATACATAAAGCTGCAAATCGCGCTGTGTAATACCAACTAAAACAGGTACCCCATTTGCATCATAAGACCATTGCTTGACTCGCACATTCAGGTTCCCATAAATATAGCCTGATGTATTGTTCAATGCGTTTAAACTGATGTCGCCATTCACGGAATCTATTATTACGTAAGGCCCATTTGGTTGAGGGAAATTAATATGTGGTGCTTTGGTAGAGTTTAAAGGGAAAGGGTAATTGGCGCTGCCTGGTGGTTGGTAGTTAACAGTACCACCGCCTTGTTGTATAGAAGGTGCAATTTCGTAGGTTAGGGAGTCATCATCAGGATCTAAGGCCCCCATGTTAAATACATATTCTTGACCAGAGCATAAGGTGGCAACTGGTTCCTCTTTGAATACAGGTGAATTGTTTTTGCAAGGGTTTTGTGAGCGATTAAAGATATTAATGGTTGCTCCAATTCTAAATGTTTGCCCACTAGATCCTGCTAGGTTCCAAATATTATCATTGCGGCAGCAAAGTTCCCAAAATACATCCCAATAAGCACAGTTGCTGTTGTTTAGTGAGGCCATACTTAAATTTAAAGTACCCTCAAATACGTATTTTTCAATTGATGGGTTGTAAGGCCCTGGGGTAACTTGTCCAAGGTTATTACATCCGTTTTTTGCCAAATTACCGCATAATGCCACGTTTGCTTTACCAATGTCTTCAACTTTTACCAACGATAAAGTTAAAGGCACATTGTTTGGGTTAGCAACACAACCTGCTGGATTTAGCGTTGTATTTGGTCTCGCTGTCATTGGAGCAGTACAGCCCATATTTGAGCAAAGGGATGCACCCGTACACAAACGGTAAATGGTTAACCTCATTTTCCAAATGCGCGGCCCGGTGCATTCATACTCCACATCGCCCCCAACAATGTGTGAAGCGTATGTAGAAGAGTTACTCAGTAACATCGCTAGTGTTAGCAAAAGCAACAGCGAAACTCTTTTAAGTATAGTAATTGGTTTATTCATACTCTTGTAATTATTTTAAACGTGACTTTATTTCGGCTTAAATACAAATCAAACATACAATATTAACCACTTAATTTTTTCTTAAGAATCTAATTTAAGAACAATTTAAGATGTTTGTTTTTAGCTATTATTGCTGTTCATCAATCGTTAATGCGGTACCCAAATGAACTTAGCGCAACAAACATTTAAATCATATAATAATGAGCCAATTAACACAGATTTATTTGATGTTAAATTGGTTGATGGTAACCTTGGTGGTTTGTGGCGTTACCATCAATTTTTGCCAGTTGATTTTAAA
>JBILPP010000227.1:0-3576 GCA_044373765.1 Bacteroidia bacterium | reverse complement strand
GATTTTGTGGCTGCTTGGACTAAAGTGATGAACCTTGACAGGTTCGATTTAAGAAAATAGCGGAAAATTTATGATTAAAAAACGGGAGTAACTTTTAAAAGTTACTCCCGTTTTTGTTTTAGGTTACTTACCTGACATGTATGTTTATACTACAAAGTATACCAGTTGATGCAAGAACAAGAACTCGACTCCCCAATTCAACTGATCTAGATTGGATTGTTTTATAAAGAATACAAATTCTCTAAGTTTTCTCAGCACTCAGCAAAATAAATAAGCAACATCTTTTTAATGGGTGGTGCTTTTTACCATTTTACCCGAAGTCCATTGCTCGGTACGTATCAATTTGCCTTTGTTGTTGTAGTGTTTCCAAGTACCTGTTGGGGTCCCTCTTTCGTAAATGCCGCTACACTCTAAATTTCCATTTTCAAAATATTTAGTATACGGCCCACTCTTTATCAAAATCATGGTATCGCGGCTATTGCCTTTATTGTCTGTAAATATTTTAATTTCTTGTGTGTGGTGAAAAATCTCTTTTACTTTTTTGTTACTTAAAGTATCGTAGTAGAAAAAGGTTTTTCCGTTCGCATCATCAATAACTTGTGCTCTAACGCCAATAATTGTGAGGCCTGCGGCACATAATGCCAAAAATAGTTTCTTCATGTATTTAAGATGGTGTTTGTTTTATTCTAAGTCGTATTGTTTAATTTTTCGGTATAAAGTACGTTCGCTAATACCCAACTCTTGTGCTGCTTTTTTTCTGCGACCGTTGTATTTGTTTAGTGCCTTTTTAATTAACTCAATTTCTTTATCTTCAATAGATAATGATTCAGGAACAGGCTCTACATTGTTTAATTCGATAACTTGGTTAGCAGGCTGGTTATGGGCCATCTGCATCGGTTGTTGGTTAAGGTTTGGATGATAAAATGTTGGGGTTTGTGTTACCATGGGCGTGTTTTCTGTAACTGGATTTACGCCCATCCCATCTGGAGTATTCCCACCTTGTATCATACCAAAAACAATACTTTTTAAATCGTTCATGTCTTTACGCATGTCGTAAAGAACTTTGTAAAAAATATCACGTTCGCTCATGCCTTGGTCAACATTGGCACCCATAAGCATAGGCAATATCTGGCGTTCGGCAGGTAATATGCGTTTCAGTTCAATAGCGTTAACAATTTTATCTTCGTCAAGCACACTTAACTGTTCTGCTATATTTTTAAGTTGACGAATGTTTCCCGGCCAAGTGTAGTTAATGATCATTTGTGCCGCATCGGGTTCAAGTGTTACAATTTTAGAACGGTATTTTTCCGAAAAATCAGCTGCAAATTTTCTAAATAACAAATGAATATCTTCTTTACGATCTCGCAAAGGTGGAACCTTTATAGGTACTGTGCTTAAACGATAGTATAAGTCTTCGCGAAACTTATCGCGCGCAGCCAATTCAAGTAGGTCTTTATTACTTGCCGCAACAACCCTCACATCTGTTTTTTGAGTTTTTGATGAACCCACTTTAATAAATTCGCCACTTTCTAAAACCCGTAATAAACGTGCCTGAGTTTCTAATGGAAGTTCTCCCACTTCATCTAAAAAAATGGTGCCACCATTCACGGTTTCAAAGTATCCTTTACGTGTATCGTGTGCTCCAGTAAACGAACCTTTTTCGTGGCCAAATAATTCAGAGTCGATGGTTCCTTCGGGAATAGCGCCACAGTTTACGGCAATAAAGTTTCCATGTTTACGGTTACTTAATGCATGTATTATTTTACTAAAGGCCTCTTTTCCCACACCACTTTCACCGTTAATCAATACAGAAATATCGGTTGGCGCTACTTTAACTGCTGTTTCTAATGCAATATTCAGCAGGGGAGAGTTGCCTATAATTTCAAATCGTTGTTTTATGTCTTGTATGTTCATGGCTATAATTAGTTAAAAGTATTAACCACCTTACCAAACAAGCTGGTCATGGTTGAGCGTTCTATTTTAACATTCACGTAGTCGCCAATTTTATAGCCTTCGCCAACGGGGAAAACCACCAATTGATTTTGGTCGTTACGGCCCTTATAATCATCAGTTGATTTTTTAGAATAACCATCAATTAATACCTTGTAGGTTTTACCAATATAATCTAGTTTTTTATTTAAACTGATGCTGTTTTGCAATGCTACCAACTCTGCTAGTCTGCGGCCTTTTACCTCAGCAGGAACATCATCTGCATATTTTCTTGCAGCCAAGGTTCCGGGGCGCTCACTATAGGCATACATAAATGCAAACTCAAATTGTGCATTTCTAAACATACTCAACGTATCCTGAAACTCCTCTTCCGTTTCGGTGCAGAAACCTACAATTGCATCCGTGCTAATACCAACTTCAGGCAATATGGTTCTAATGGTTTTTAGCCTTTCGCTAAACCAAGTTGTATCATAAGTGCGGTTCATTAACTTTAGTACACGGCTGTTGCCGCTTTGCAAAGGGTAATGTATATAATTACATATGTTGTCGTACTTTTTCATGGTATAAAGTACTTCATCCGTTATATCTTTAGGGTGCGAAGAAGAAAAACGGATGCGCAATTCTGGCGATATTAAAGCTACTTTTTCTAGCAATTGGGCAAAGTTGCACAAGGTTTCACCAGCTTCATTTTGCCATTTGTACGAGTCAACATTTTGGCCTAATAAAGTTACTTCTTTATATCCTTGATTTAACAATTCAGTGGCTTCTCGTATAATACTTTCTGGCTCACGGCTGCGCTCGCGGCCGCGGGTAAATGGCACCACACAAAACGAACACATGTTATCGCATCCACGCATAATACTTACAAAAGCATTTACTCCATTGCTGCTTAAACGCACTGGAGTAATTTCTGCATACGTTTCCTCGCGGCTCAATAAAACGTTAACCGCTTTTTGTCCGGCTTCTACTTGTTGTATCAATTTAGGGATATCGCGGTAGGCATCAGGTCCTACAACAATATCTACCAATTGGTCTTGTTCTAATAATTTTGATTTTAAACGCTCGGCCATGCAACCCATCACACCCACAATCATTCCTGGGTTTTTACGCTTGTTGCCTTTCATTTCTTTTAATCGGCCCCAAATTTTTGCTTCAGCATTATCGCGAATGGCACAAGTATTTAAAAATACCACATCAGCTTGCAATGGATCATCAGTTGTGGTAAAACCTTCTCCCTGCATTATGCTGGCCATTACCTCGCTATCTGCAAGGTTCATGGCGCAACCGTATGTTTCAATATATAGCTTTCTTTTAGCGGTTTCTGTCTGGTTATCGGCTACTAATCCTCTCATTTGTATTAAAATTATCGAGGTGCAAATATAATAGAATTTGTGACAGAGTGGCAGAGGTTTTTGTTAATTTAGATGGAATCATTTATTCAAAACCTAAACATACGCGTTAATCTAAAACACTACTTCTTTCTGGTGTGAATGTGTTTCTTTATCATTGCACAATGAAAGTACTTGTTACAGGAAGTAATGGTTTGTTGGGGCAAAAACTAACCGACTATTATAAAACACGCACAGATATTGAATTAATTGCTACAGCTAGAGGAGAGGATAGGTA
>JBILPP010000226.1:0-3597 GCA_044373765.1 Bacteroidia bacterium | reverse complement strand
TACACCATCGTAGGTGTTTTTTAGGGTGATAAAAAGTTGGTTAAGGTTGGTTTCTTTATCCCTAAAATTAGGCGATGAGGCCTGCTTACTTTCTTTACCAACAAGGTAAGGCACCACATCGTAATCATTACCTAATTCTTTTTGTAAAAGCTCAAATTGGTTGTTTAATGCTTGTTTTAATTGCAAGCTATCATTACCCAAAGTAACAGACTGCGAGTTGTCTACTGCAAATACAATTATTGGTTTTTGGGTTTGAGTAGTGATTAATCTTACTAACGGTCCAAGCAACAAGACCATCAAAACGAATAAAACAGAAAACCTAAATGCATGCAGTAACCACAAAAGTTGTTTAGCTCTTTTGCCTTCAACACCTACAGGATTATTGCGGTACAAAAACCATGTTGCAGCAAGTGCAAGCAAAGCGCCAATTATACCAAACCACCAAGGGTATTCCGTTAACATGTTTTAGTTAAGTTGTTTGTTGTAAAATTAAAACGGGCAACATAATAAAGCTGCCCGATTTTAAAAACGTTTCTGTGTGTATCGCTATTGCATTACCATTCCACCATCAACACATATGGTTTGCCCGCTAACGTATGTTGACAAATCCGAAGCCAAGTACAACACCGTGTTAGCAACATCTTCGGGCGATCCACCACGCTTTAAAGGTATACCTTTAACCCATTCAGCCTTTACCTCATCGCTTAATGCCTCAGTCATTTCTGTTTCAATAAAACCAGGGGCAATGGCATTACAACGAATGTTGCGAGAACCCAATTCTTTGGCAACAGATTTTGTTAAACCAATCATTCCAGCTTTTGATGCAGCGTAGTTAGCTTGCCCCGCATTACCCGTTATACCAACCACTGAAGTAATATTGACAATAGAACCAAAACGGTTTTTCATCATTGGTCGTTGAACGGCTTTAATCATTGCAAATGCAGATTTTAAATTGGTATCCATTACCTCATCCCACATTTCTTCGGTCATGCGCATTAACAGGTTATCTCTGGTAATGCCCGCATTGTTTACCAATATATCCAAGTTGCCAAATTCAGTAATAATTTCGTTTACCAATATTTCTGCTTCAGCAAAATGCGCTGCATTACTTTGGTAACCTTTGGCTTTAACCCCAAGGGCGGAAAGTTCTGCTTCAAATATTTTTGCTTTTTCTACCGAGCTTACAAACGTAAAAGCCACGTTGGCTCCTTGTTGGGCTAGTTTTAAAGCTATACCTTTACCTATGCCACGGGTAGCTCCGGTAACTAGTGCGGTTTTTCCTGCTAATAATGTCATGATTGTTGATTTTAAAGTTTGGTAAAACTATACTGTATCGGGGTTTTACGCAAATATTCTTTTTCAAATTTTACATTAAAAACAACTTGACGATTAAGCGGTTGTAAATCAATGCTTTTTTATATCCCCTAACAAGCCTATTTCTGTCTGGCTAAGTGGTGTAAATGGTTTTAATTATTTGCCATAATTTGGGTTCCAAAATTATTAGTTTAATGCAGGTTTGATGATTGAATTGGCATAGGGTGTCGAACAGTTATCAATAACCGTTGAATAGTAATCTGAGTGAATCCTTTAAATTATAAGTATTAGCTTTGTGCCATGGAATTTTTCTCGGCACAAGAAACGCTAACAATCACACTTACCCTTTTTGCCATGATTGATATTTTAGGAGCCATTCCTATTATTTTAGTTATGCGCCAAAAGGTAACGCACATTGACTCTGGTAAGGCTACTGTTGCGGCTGGAGGCTTAATGGTTTTGTTTTTGTTGATAGGGGAGCGGCTGTTAAATTTATTTGGTATAGATGTTTCCTCGTTCGCGCTAGCAGGTTCTATTGTAATATTTATTATAGCTATTGAAATGATTTTAGGTATTGATATTTTTAGAACTGACCCTGATGAAAAATCAGGAAGCATTATCCCAATTGCTTTTCCAATCATTGCGGGAAGTGGAACTTTAACCACCATCATCTCTTTAAAAGCAGTTTATCAAATGCAAAACATTGTGGTGGGCATTGTGCTAAATTTATTTATTGTTTACATCGTGCTTAAATCAACCAAGCACATCGAGCGGGTATTGGGTAAATCAGGGTTAGTATTGGTACGTAAATTTTTTGGAATTATTTTGTTGGCTATAGCTGTTAAGTTGTTTAAAACCAACTTGTAGTTACCACTTTTTAAATATAACGAAAACGGCAAGCACAATAAGTGCAAAACCTAACACGTGATTCCATTGCAGGGTTCCTTCTTTAAATATAAAAATATTTATGAGTACAAATACAATGATACTAACAGCTTCTTGTATGGTTTTTAACTCGAACATGTTAAACGGTCCGCCTTGCGCAGTATGTCCGATTCTGTTGGCAGGAACCTGAAATGCATATTCGAACAAGGCAATGAACCAGCTGATAAGTATAATGCCTATCAAGCCTGTGCTTTTAAGCCAAGTTATTTTTTGGAACTGTAAATGGCCATACCAAGCAAAGGTCATAAATAAGTTAGAAATAATGAGTAAAACAATGGTATAGATTGGTTTCATATAGAAGATTTTAGCACGAATGCGAAGTAAATTTTTTTTAAAACGTACAAAAATGTAGTTTCGCACATTATAATACTAATTAATGGAGATGAAGCAACATATTGATTCAATAAAAAAGACCCTTGCTGGTGATGGAATTGGAGCCAAGGTAATTGACCAATTGAAGGAATTACGCGACTGGTTTAAAGCCAACCGTGAGGAGCCTGGTTATGTAAAAATGATCCGTTTGGCCTACGAGAACATTGAGGAAAACAATGACTATACTTTTTTATACTTAGAGGAAGAAGATGGTAAAGGCAATTTAGAATATTTGATTGATTTGTTGGCCGACTACGATAACAAATACAACAAAGAAGAATTACAAGATATAAAAAACCTAATGTTGGGTATTGAGCCCGAAGAAGAGGAAGATCAACCAGAGGTGGCTGAATAACTTATTATAAAACATACTTAAAAGGGCTGTCTCAATTTTTGAGATGGCCTTTTTTAATGATATGAAAGTTTGGATTGGCTTTTTAAGGATCTACTTTAAAATAATATAAGCTTAATTACTAAAATGAGTCATTATAAACTGATTGGACAATGATATTATTTTAGTAATACTTTTCGCTTTTAACATATTTTCATTTATGGGTTAATCTTTACCTACTAAAAAGCCCGATAAATTATAATTTATCGGGCTTTTTAGTAGATGTATTTTATAAAATTTATGCTGAAATACTTTCTTTAATTAAACTACGTACTGTTTTAATAATGCCATCTACATCGTAGCCGCACTCTGCATAAAGTTCGTTCGGTTCGCCATGTTCAACAATCCTATCGGGCATGCCTAACATTTTAATTTCAGAGTGGTAATTGTGTTCAGCCATAAACTCTAAAACAGCACTACCAAATCCGCCAACAACAGTTCCATCTTCAATGGTAATTATCTTTTTGTATTTGGCAAATACATCGTGTAATAATGTTTCATCAATTGGTTTAACAAATCGCAAATCAAAATGTCCAACACTAATCCCTTCGGTGGCTAGTTTTTCAATGGCCGTT
>JBILPP010000225.1:0-3599 GCA_044373765.1 Bacteroidia bacterium | reverse complement strand
CAAACCGAGTTAAATGTATATTTACTCCAAGCTAAGTTCATATTCATGTTCATGCAATAACCTTTGGCATTGAAAAAGGGCAACCATAAGGTGTCTCCATTTACTTGCTTTTGTACAACTGCAAAAACCGTTTTAGATCCGCTTAAGCTATGGTCCAAAAACACGCCTCGGGCATTTAAACCAAATAAGGTTCTAAATAGGTTGGATGGCTTTAAACTGTAATCAGAAATATCCTTTCTAATGGCATAAAACTTTTTAAGCTCATTGACCGTAACTCCTCCTTTTATTCTAGAGTAAAAATGATAACTGCTGTAAAAAGTTTGCACTGACAATAAGCCAAAACAAAAAATGCCTAACATCCCGTATCTTATTCTTTCACTTATAATGGGTTGAGGTGTTTTTTCTGGGGCTTGAAGAGTTATAACATCTTCCAAAATAAAATCAATGAATAGCCTTACCAATTCGAAACCGATAAAAAACGCAATGATTTTTCCAAACCATGATGATTTAAACGCAGCTTTTGCGGCCAGCCAGCCACTATTGTACTCGGATTGGTTGATATTAATGTTGATTTGGTTGTGATTTAATATTGTTGTAGTGCTATTTAAACCCAATATTAACCTTGCTAAAGCTTGTTGTTTTGGTATGTTCGGGTTGATGGTGATTTGTATGTGTTTGGGTTTTATCTTTTGCCAAAACGTATCGTTTACAAATAGCAGGTAAAATGGAATAGGGCCAAAACATAATAAAGGGAAAGGGAAAATACTGGCAAGAACCATGTGAAAAAAAACACCAATCCAAGCAGCATAGGGTCTTATTTTTTTAAAGAATAAGGCAAATATTAATCCAAATTCCCAAGCCATTGTGAGGTAATTGGCTGTGATATGCGCCCATTTCCAATTTAAGTAAAAAGTTAAACCATGCCATTTATTATGAGGCATTACAGATGGAATCCAAAGTCCTAAACCTCTATTCCACATGGGCGAATAGATTTTAGTAAGGCTACTTGCCCAATACATCAAACCCAATGAAACAAATAAGGCCGCTAAATAATTCCAATATGATGTTTGGTTTGATGGCAGTTGCCCATATTTTATAGTCTGTAAAACATGATCTACACTATAGCTTTGTTTGGCAGGCATGATAATGAGTAAAAAACCACCTATGCGCATCAGGTCGTCATTAAATGAACCGCACCCTGAGTTGCTAAAAGTAAACGCAGTAATTACCACAAATAAGTAATTGATAATGGCCACAATTCTTGTTTGCCAACCTATCATCAAACCAAAAGCTACTAAGGCCCATAAGCTTAAAAATAGTTTTGCCGGAAACGGATTTAAGGCAATGTATGGTATGGTGTTAAAAATAATGGGGCGGTAGTAATAAATACTTGAAATTAACACCAGTAAAAACATGGAAAATGTAATACGGAAAACGGCAAAACCAACTGTACTTACAGGGGTGTCATATTGTTTAAGCCAATTAATTACGCGGTTCATTTTTTGATTGTAATTGAGTAATGGTAAATGCAGCCCATAAAAATAAGGTTATAATGGGTGAATGCAAATAACGATTAACTTTTGAAACCAAAACATGATCAATGGTTGTTGATTGTATCAATATTGACGCGTATAACAAAACCATTATCGCAATGTGAAGTATAAATGTGAATTTAGTAAGGTTTTTCTGTTTAAAAGCAAAGTGTATTAAAAGGGTAGGTAATCCAACAAAACATAAACTATAAATCAACGCTTTAATCCAAAATAATCCGTGGGTAAGCAAAGTAGCCAGTCTAGTTGTTGTTAGTTCTTCAGGTGATAGAAATGATGCCTCCGGGGTATTTCGGTAGTCGGGCGAGATTTCATCTTTTAATAAGCTAAGCAATAAAATCAATAAAAAAACACCTACTGCATACCATTTATTAGTTTTCATGGGTAGCTTGGAGTTTAGATTGTTTAGCCGCCCACCACATCCAGAGCATAAAAATTATTCCGTACACTAAAAAAATAAAAATATACCTATGAAAAAGCTCGAAGTATGGCGATTTGGCTTCTGCCATCAAAGTAAGTATGAAATTACGCATGATGTTAACGGCATGTATAATTAAACTACCTATTGGAATAAACCATAATTTAGACTTGAAGTTACTGGGGTAGCAAATGATAAAAATGCTAAATAAAATTAGAAGTTCTAATCCATTACAAGATGCACCAACTCTTATAAGTGGAAAAGTACTTGTGTTTAAGAAAATAAATGTTTCGCCTACTTTTTCTGCAATACTAAAGTGTGGCTTAAATCCAAGATAATCTAATCCTAAACAAATAAAATAAGATATGTTTTCGGTAATGAGGTGGTCGGGTTGACCGTTAGATTTTAATATGAGCTCGTAAACAAGAAGCCAAACTCCGTAAAGTAAAAATGATTGGAGTAAGAATTTTATTAGTTTTTTATTTAGCCCCATCCGTTTAATATTAGGCTTTTGTCGTTTATTTTTTGCGACCGTATAATTTTTTAATACCCAAGCCAATTCCAGCAGATGTTAATAAAGCTATTGCCCCATTAATGGGCACATCATCTATCTCCTCAAAAATAGTAGATGATGAGGGCGCACTTGGTTGAGCCATTACAATTGATGCAATAGACATGAACACAAATAGGATGGATAATAGTTTAAAAATCTTACTCACTGAGTGCATTAAATAATTAGGGAACGAATTTCGGAAAAAAAAACGTAAAAAAGGCAAATATTTTTAAAACAGCTAATTAATAGCAATATACTGCCGTTAAAAGTATCAATTTCTCCAGCCTCTTAACAAATCCTCCGCTTTCAATCTTTTTTTGCCTTGTAATTGAACATCAGTGGCGTATATCCAGCCATCATTTACGGCAAACCTTATATATGGATTTTTACCTGAGTTAGTTTGCATGGCTCCTGATTTTTCTTCATGCTGCGCTGATTCAAATGTACAATGGTATATTTTCAAGATTTGTTCGTTAACTTTCGTAAATGCTCCTGGGTAAGGGCTTAATCCACGAACATGGTTTATTACTTGCACTCCTTTTTGGGCCCAATTAATTAAGCAATGTTCTGTAAATATTTTAGGTGCAAACTTATCTTTAGGTTCTTTCTGAGGCGTTGGAGCATAATTTCCACGTTCTACGGCTGCAACAGTTTTTACAATTAAATCAGCACCAACTTGCATCAATACATCATGAAGTTCACCCACCGTCATTTCTGGTGTAATAGCTACTTCTTGTTGATGTATAAGATCACCCGTATCAATTTCATGTTTAAGCAAAAAAGTACTCACGCCTGTTTTGGTTTCTCCATTTATGATGGCCCAATTAATTGGCGCTGCTCCTCGGTAATCTGGTAACAAAGACGCGTGTAGGTTAATTGTGCCTAATCGTGGCATATTCCAAACTATTTCAGGTAACATTCTAAATGCAATCACCACTTGTAAATCGGCTTGGTAGCTTTTTAGTTCATTAATAAATTCGGGGGCTTTTAGTTTTGCAGGTTGTAAAACAGGAATATGATGTGCTACTGCAAACTTTTTAACTGGTGGTTCTTGCAATTGCATGCCTCTTCCTGCTGG
>JBILPP010000020.1:0-12313 GCA_044373765.1 Bacteroidia bacterium | reverse complement strand
TTCAATTAGTTCATTTAGCACTTTTTCAATTGCATCCTCGGCCTGTTGGTGAGTAACACCTTTAATTAGTTTACCTTCTACTATTACTAAACCCGCATCAAAATCATCGCTTTGATAACAATCTATTTCACTAAATAATTTTTGTTTTTTTAGTAATTCGTTAAACAGCCTAGCCGATTTTCCACCGCCCAAAATATCTGTCATTAAATCAACCGCGTAATAATCTGGGTGCATGCGTTCGCAAATGTGGTAGCCCATTATAATTAAATCTAAAGGCACATCATTGTATACATGTTCAGTCCTTTTTTCGATTTGTTCTGGCTCGATTTGTTTTGGCAGGCGATTTATTACTCTTGCTGGAATTGGACCAAACCATTTTTCTGATAATTCCTTAGTTGTTTTTAAATCAATGTTTCCACTAATAACCAAGATGGCGTTATTGGGTGCATAAAACGAATAGAAAAATGCTTTTACATCATCCAACGTTGCATTTTCGATATGGGAAAAATCTTTACCAATTGTGGGCCAACGGTACGGATGTTTTTTATAAGCCAATGGCAAAAGCTTTAACCAAACATCACCATATGGTTGGTTAATGTATCTTTCTTTAAATTCTTCTATTACAACAGCTTTTTGTACATCTAACACCTTCTGGCTAAAATCTAAACTAAACATGCGATCACTTTCCAACCAAAAGCCAGTTTCTATATTATTTGCAGGAAGTGTGATGTAATAATTTGTAATATCATTACTTGTAAACGCATTGTTATCACCTCCTGCAATTTGAAGTTGGTTATCGAAGTCGGAAACATTTACAGATCCGCCAAACATTAAATGTTCAAATAAGTGGGCGAAACCAGTTTTTTCAGGATGCTCATCCTTTGACCCAACGTTGTACAAAATATTTAAAACACAAAGTTTAGAATTTGGATCAGGATGGTGAATAACGGTTAAGCCGTTTTTAAGCTTAAATTGGGTATAATTTATCAAAATATGGGCTATTATTGGTGAATGAATAACAAATTTAGCCTTTAGGTGCGCTATAAGCCCCGTTTGTGGCAAAGATGACACATTACTTTACCCACAACAAGATGTTTTATTAGACACTATTTAAAACAAGTCAACTTTATTGTCACAATATCAGCCAGTTACTAGAAATTGTAGCCTAAATTCACGTAAAATACAAAAGATCGTATTTGCGAGCTTCTCATAATTGTAAAATCTAATGGACCCAGTATTGAATTAAATCCGCCAGTTATTCCATATCCGAATAATTGGTTTGATGATTTTAGAACATCATTACTTGTAAAATATCGCACAAAATTATTGTTGCTGTATCCAAGATTAAACTTTGGAATAACAAATAGGTTCTTTGAGAGTTCGTATTGGTAACAGAATTGTGCACCAATAAAATTATTTGTTCTAATCTGAAAATCGCTCAGCCCAACAAATGGTATTTGGTTTCTAAAGTTAGGAATTAAACCACCAACCATAAAATTATTAAATATTGTGTTCGCGTTTTCTTTGGGGCTAATGGGATTAAATGTTAATCCACCATAAAAGCCTAAAACAAGAGTTGCCTTTTTATTAATATGGATATATTTATTGGATAATAATTTAAACTGTAGATAGCGATTTGTTATCAATGAATCCGCTAGTTCGCTTGTCATGTTTTTGCTAATAAAGCTACCATTTAGGGAGTCTCTACTTATTAATTTTAAATTAGGATTACTGTTAAAAAAGTAACTTATGGCCATATTAACTTTTGAGCCTGAATGAGCATAATAATGGCGATTAAGCGTGTTTAAGTTAAAGTCTAAATACATCCTATCTTGTATAATACTACCATCATAGTTTTCACCGCTACCGTAAATATTAGGTGTAAATACAATCAGCTCCCGTCTTAATCCTATGCCCGTGCTATTTACCGTTAATGATGCGATTTGATATTTTACATCTAACGCGGTATATTTTTGTCGGTACATGGCTAATCTTACCAATGTTTCGTATAGCGGAAAATCATAATTATCAAACCAAAAAGAAACCCCTAAACCATGGTTTTTTGCGGCCCCTAAATACTTAAAATATTCGCTCTTAAACCGCAGCATATCGGCTATGTTCAATGTTGACGAAAAGCGGGTGTTTTTACCTAAAAGATTTCTGGATGTAAGGTTTAAAATAATGGCAGCCTTAGAAAAACTATTGTAGTTAAGCGCTACATTAAAAAACGTTGGCGGATTCTCGTTTCCTTTAAGTCTAATGCGTGTGCCATCATCATATTTAAATAATTCGTATCCTACTTTCCTGAAGTAGCGTGTGCCATAAACTTTTTTCATGGCCTCAGGAAACACATCGGGCGTATACCAATGGTTACGGGTTAAATTTAAGCGATCAATAATCAAATCTCTATTTGCTTTGCTAATACCCTCTACTTCAAAACCTGTTAGTAAAACTGAATCAATTTTCGGGATTTGAATAGCTGTTTTCGGGCCAAATTCTTTGTCTAATTTTCGGGCTAATTTTTGTAAATCTTCAAAAGATTCCATAGCCGCATCATATCCTCGCTTAATAAGAGAATCGGCCGCATTAAAACTTCCTGCATGAAAACTAGTTAAATCGGGTTCAATTAAAAAGTCGCACCACTCTCTTTGTCTTTTGGTGTCTTCTCCATCGCTTAAAAACATCGATTGGTTAAGTATATCAATGATATTATCCAATTCTTTTTCTTGCAAAAAACCTTTGCTTAGATTTACGCCAATTATAATATCAGCGCCCATATCTTTTACATGTTCAACCGGAAAGTTTCTTACAATTCCCCCATCAACCAAAAGCCTGTTTTGGTATTTTACGGGTGTAAAAAATGAAGGAATAGCCATGCTTGCTCTTATGGCATCAGCTATATTTCCACTATCCAACACAACGGCCTCTCCGTTTGTAATGTCTGTGGCAACACACTTAAAGGGAATTGGGAAATCGGTAAATTTTTTTCTGTCGTATACAGGAAATGTTAATCGAGACAATTCAACAGAAAGCTCTTGTCCATCAATTAACCCACGTGGCAAACGAAAGCGCCTATCTTCAATTGGTAATTCAATAATGTACCTATTAAAATCCGATTTTTCTTCAATTGCAATTTGTCGTAATCCAGGGTTGTTGGCTAAAAGTTCATCCCAATTTTCATTGCGCGCTATGTGTGCTATGCTATCTGGCGAATAACCAATGGCATACAAGGCGCCAACCACACCGCCCATTGATGTTCCAACAATATAGTCAACTTTAATCCCCGCCTTTTCTAAAACCATTAATGCACCAACGTGAGAAATTCCTTTTGCACCTCCACCGCTTAATGCCAAACCAATTTTTGGTCTTGTTTTTTTATTGATATTTTGTGCATCAACACTTCCCATAACGAGCATGCACAAAACAAATATTTCGATAAAAACAAATCGCATGTGTATGATTAAAATTGAGTTACAAGGTTTTATTAAAGGGTTATTTTGTAAATACAAATCTATGTTTTAAAATTAAAGAATACCTTTGTATAATTATAAGACAGAAATGGGATTAAGAAAAAGGCCATACAGCGAAGAAAAAGGTGGCAAACGCAGCGCTCCTAGAAGCAGCTCTGGAGCAACGAAATCAGGCAGTAAATCAAGATTTAGTAAAGACGATAAGCCATCATTTGGTGCAAAAAAATCAGGGTTCGACTCAACTCCTGCCAAACGCAGTTACACGCGTAGCTCAGGGGATGAAAAGCGACCAAGTAGATTTGGAAGCGAAGGCGGAGACAGAAGACCGTCAACTCGTCCTTACACCAAACGCACCGAAGGCGGTAGTGATGACAGACGTCCAAGCAGGACCGGAAGCGATGACAGAAGACCGTCAACTCGTCCTTACACCAAACGCACTGAAGGCGGTAGTGATGACAGACGTCCAAGCAGATTTGGAAGCGAAGGCGGAGACAGAAGACCGTCACGTCCTTATACCAAACGTACCGAAGGTGGTAGCGATGACAGACGTCCAAGCAGGTTTGGAAGCGAGGGTGGAGACAGAAGACCGTCAACGCGTCCTTACACCAAACGCACTGAAGGCGGTAGTGATGACAGACGTCCAAGCAGGTTTGGAAGCGAAGGCGGAGACAGAAGACCATCTACACGTCCTTACACCAAACGTACCGAAGGCGGCAGCGATGACAGACGTCCAAGCAGGTTTGGAAGCGAAGGCGGAGACAGAAGACCATCTACACGTCCTTACACCAAACGTACCGAAGGCGGTAGCGAGGACAGAAGACCAAGCAGATCTGGAAACGAAGGCGAGGACAGAAGACCATCAACACGTGGTGGTGGAAATGAAAGAGGAAGTCGCTTTGACAGAAACGAAGACAATGACCGCAGACCAACGCGTACAACCGGGAAATCGGGGCGTCCGTATATGGTTAGGGGCGCTAAAGCGCGCGATTTAAAGGCCAAAAGTGAAGAAATGATGGACTCTTTGTCTCCTGAGATTGTTCGTTTAAATAGGTACATATCTAACGCAGGAATTTGTAGCCGTAGGGAAGCAGATGACTTAATTTCTGCAGGTTTGGTTTCGGTTAATGGAGATATTGTAACAGAAATGGGATACAAGGTTTCACCAGGTGATGAAATCCGATACAATAACGAAAGACTGAGTTGGGAAAAGAAGGTTTATTTATTGATGAATAAACCAAAAGATTCCATTACGACCAGCGATGATCCTGAAGGCAGGAAGATAATTATGGATTTAATAAAAGATCCACGTTTACCTAGGGTTTATCCAGTTGGCAGACTAGATAGAAACACAACAGGGGTTATTTTATTAACCAATGATGGAGAATTAGCCCAGCGTTTAACTCACCCCAAATACAGCGTAGTAAAAGTATACAAGGCTGTATTAAACAAAAGCTTTGCAGCAAAAGACCTACAAGAATTGGGTAATAATGGGGTTGAATTAGAGGATGGACCAATAAAACCTGATGGTGTTGGTATACCAAGTGCCAGCGAAAAAAACGTAGTATTGGTTCAAATTCATAGTGGACGTAATCACATTATTCATCGCATGTTTGAGGCAATGGGTTATTTGGTTGATAAGTTGGATAGACTAGAGTTTGCTGGACTAGAGCGAAAGGGTTTAGACAGAGGGGAGTGGAGGCATTTAGACGAAAAAGAAATAAAGAAACTGAAAAAGCTAGTTCAAATGAAGTAGTTTTTCCCGAAATAAAATTTAATTTTGCTTACTTTTATACGTTAATATTATGAACACATCATTATTGTTTATAGGTAATTTAGGTGGTGGCGAATGGATCGTTATCATCTTAGTTGTGGTGTTATTATTTGGTGGTAAAAAAATTCCCGAGTTAATGCGTGGCGTTGGTCAAGGCATTCGCGAGTTTAACGATGCTAAAAAGAACGTTAAATCTCAAATTGAAGAAGGGATGAAAGAAAAAGACAACCAACCAACATCAACAACAAAAGAATAGTGGAAAACTATAACTCACTAAAACACATACAATCCGATATTCAACAAAACAAGACTACCCTGCGTGGTCTTGTTTTGCATTATTTGGGTAACATAAGCGCACGTAAAAACTTGAATGCATTTATTGAAGTGTTTCAAGAGGAGGCCTTGGAACGAGCAGATGTTATTGACCTAAAAATTAAGCAAGGAACTGCTGGTAAATTAGCGGGATTGGTTATTGGCCTTAAGGATAATATTTGTTACAAAAACCATCAGGTTACCGCATCGTCAAAAATTTTATCGGGTTTTGAATCTGTTTATAGTGCTACGGTTGTGGCTCGTTTATTAGCAGAAGACGCAATTATTATTGGTCGTTTAAATTGTGATGAATTTGCCATGGGCGCATCTAATGAAACATCCACATATGGACCGGTAAAAAACGCATTTGATGAGACACGTGTTTCCGGAGGTTCTTCTGGAGGCGCTGCTGTAGCTGTTCAATCCGACATGTGTCAAGCAACTATTGCAAGCGATACAGGAGGCTCTGTTAGACAACCTGCTGCATTTTGCGGAGTAATTGGTATTAAGCCAACTTATGGTAGAGTTTCACGTAATGGATTAATAGCATATGCTTCATCGTTCGATCAAATTGGCCCGATAACTAAAAGCATGTATGACATGCAACTGCTTATGGAGGTAATATCTGGAAAGGATGATGCTGATGCTACAAGCTCTTCAAGTCCTGTTCCTGAATATACCGCTGCGGTTGTTCCTTTTAAACAAAAAATTGCATATATAAAAGAGTGTGTTTATCACGAAGGAATTGATCCTGAAGTGCAAAAATCAACCTTGGATGTAATTGAAAAACTAAAACAACAAGGCCATGAAGTTGCAGAAGTAAGCTTTCCTTACTTAGAACAATTGGTTCCTGTTTATTACGTACTTACTACCGCTGAGGCCTCTTCAAACTTATCCCGTTTTAGTGGTTTAATGTATGGTCATCGCAGTGCAAGTGCAACCGACCTAGAAAGCACCTTCCGCAAATCGCGTAGTGAGGGTTTTGGTACAGAAGTAAAAAGAAGAATTATGCTTGGCACCTTTGTGCTTTCGGCAGGTTCGTATGATGCATACTATACTAAGGCACAAAAAGTAAGGCGCCTAGTTCAAGAGAAAACCAACGAATTGCTTGGCCATTATGATTTTTTACTATCGCCAACAACACCAACTACTGCCTTTAAATTTGGCGAAAAAACGGATAATCCAATCGCCATGTATTTGGCCGATATTTTTACAGTACACGCAAACATAAGCGGTAATCCAGCCATTTCTGTTCCTATGGGTAAACATACCAATGGTATGCCAATGGGTGTTCAGTTAATGGCTAAACATTTTTGTGAAGGCGAAATGATGCAACTTGCATCAACAATTTAAGAGGCGCTAATTATTTTATATTGAATTAAAATTTGAAAAAGGTACACAACATACTATTGGGTATAATGCTGTTATTAACTATAGCAGCCAATGCGCAAAATGAACAGGTTTATATTCAACGACTATCAACCCTTAAATCGCAGGTTGAAATGACCTACAATCCTGCAGTTAAAAAGCATATTGATGCATACTTGGCTAATCCGGAAAGAACCCGCGAATTAATTGGATTAAGCAAGGTTTATTTCCCCATGATTGAACGTTCGTTGCGTGCTAAAAACATACCTATTGACATGAAATATCTAGCGGTGGCTTTGGCAGAGCTAGACCCCTTGGTGCAGGCTCCTAGCGGAGCTAGCGGTATGTGGATGATGCCTTACAATGTGTCAAAAATGTATAAATTAAAAGTAAACTCATACATTGATGAGCGCAAGGATCCGATAAAATCAACCAACATTGTTGCCACACACCTAAAAGATTTATTCTCCATATATCGTCAATGGTCTCTTGTTATTGCTGCTTATACCTCTTCGCCTGTTATGTTAAATAAAAGCATTCGCATGGCAGGAAACAGTATGCATTTCTGGGATTTGTATCAATACATACCAGAGGGTACAAGGGAGGTTTATCCCAAATTTATAGCAGCAGCCTACATTTGCAATTTTTACAAGGAACATGGAATAAAACCAGCACCTGCTGCATTATTTAATGAAACAGATAGTGCAACCGTTCGTAAATGGTTGTCGTTTCAACAAATATCTAGCACACTCGAAATACCTATTGAGCAGCTAAGAAAACTGAACCCAATATTTAAAAAGGATGTTGTTCCCTACACGCTTGATGGATATGTACTTAAACTCCCTAAGTCTAAAGCTAAGTATTTCAGTTTATTAAACGATAGTGTTTATAAACCAATTGTTAGTCCTGGTGATTTTGCCCCTGTTGTAATTCAACGGATACCTGGTGATACACCTGGAGCCGCGTCTAGTGGCATTAATAAGCCAGACCATACGGTTGTTAATAGGAATGAACCGACACCGGTGTTTGACAAAAAGCGCGTGTATTACACGGTTAAAAAAGGGGATATTATTGCCGATGTTGCCGATTGGTTTGATGTAACAACACGTGAAATAAAAAGCTGGAATAAGCTAAAATCTGAAAAACTCCGTGCTGGACAAAAGCTAATTGTCTGGGTAAAACAAAGTAAAACAGGGTATTACAAGCGCATCAATAGCATGAGTGCAAGCCAAAAGAAAAAGCTTAAACGTAAAGATTAGTCAAAATTAATCTTCGAATAGTTCTTGTGGTGATGGTACTTTAAATACCAAAAAATTAGTCCCTAAGAAATTAATTACTACATTTATACCTATTGATAAAACGTTACTTACGAACGTGCCATTAAGCAATAGCCAAGTGCTTAGCTCAGAGAACCCCAACCACTCTACAATGGGTGCAATTGTTATTTCGGGGTGTAAGTAATGATCGCAGGCATAGTTAAATGCCAAATACACAAAGAACGTAAAGGCATATACAATAATGTACTTTAGCAAATACTTTTCGCCATCTTCTGCTTGGTCTACGTATGTCCAAAGCTTGTTCAGTGCAAAACCCACAAAAAAACCCATGATGTAACCAATAGCTTTTGAAACCAGGTTGAATTGCGGAAACTGCAAGGCTATAAGCCAAAACACCATTAAGCTAGCAATGGTGCTTGCAACACCCACAAAACCAAATTTCATAAATTTGTGTAGGAAGGGATACCGCCTAATCCATTTGCGAAATGTTTTAATATAATTCACGCACCAAATGTATAAAAACTAACTATACCTAGCAACAACCGCATTTCCATAAATGAAAATAATAATTAATGTGAACCTTTTATATTTTATAATTGATGCGTTATATTGCCCCTTTAATTTTACACACAGCAGTAGATAGAACATGGAATACGATCCAATTAAAAAAGACCTGGGAACGGTATTTAATAAGTCGCTTTTTTTGCGCAAACTATTTTATAAGCTTTTAGACTTATTATTGCTTCGTACCTGGCATATACATCGTGAATTGCGTGCTTGGCCTAAGTTTAAAGGGCCTTTTACCATGCTTGATGCTGGTTCTGGTTTTGGTCAATATAGTTTTTATATCGCCAATAAAAATAACAAATGTGCTATTGATGCGGTTGACGTTAAGGACGATCAAATTGCTGATTGTGCGCAATTTTTTAAGGCTTGCGAAATAACCAATGTTAATTTTGAACTTGGTGATTTAACCAAACCACATGCCACCAATAAATATGATCTTGTTTTATGTGTTGATGTAATGGAACACATTTTAGAGGATGTTGATGTGTTTAAACACTTTAATCAAAGCATGAAGAGTGGTGCTATGTTGTTAATATCAACACCAAGCGACCAGGGTGGAAGTAATGCAGATGAGCACGGAGAATCTTTTATTGGCGAACACGTGCGTGATGGTTACCCGGTAGAAGAAATGCGTGATAAATTAAAGCAAGCAGGTTTTAATAAATCTGAAATACTTTACTCGTATGGTGCTCCGGGAAAAATTGCCTGGAAACTAAGTATGAAATACCCAATGAGTATTTTAAATGTTACCAAAGCGTTTTTTGTTTTGTTACCTGTCTATTACATCATTACTTATCCTTTTGCCTATTTATTAAATTGGGTTGATACCTATACCACACACAAAACCGGAACAGGCCTTATTGTTAAAGCTTGGAAAGACTAGTGAATACTTGTAAAGTGGGTTAATACTAAAAATAAAATTACTGTGAACCTGCCATTTACCATAGCTAAAAGATATTTTTTTTCTCGTAAACAGGGCGGAGGTTTTAGTTTAATTACCGTAATTTCTGGCATATCTCTTTTGGGCTATATGGTTGGTGCTGCAGCATTAATTATCGTACTAAGCGTTTTTAATGGATTTGAGCAGCTTTTTTCTTCGTTGTACACCAACTTCGATAGCGACTTAAGAATTACATCAACTACCGGTAAAACAATCAATTCTAGTCAAATTAACTGGGCCAAATTTGAGCTGGTTGAAAACGTTGAAACATACAGCAAGGTTGTAGAAGAAAACGTGTTACTGCGTTATAACAACCAACAAAGCATTGCAACCTTAAAGGGTGTTGACATAAACTATGTTAGTGTAACAAACTTTGATAGCATGTTAATTGGGGGATACGTAGATGTAAGACAGGATAGCATTTACGCCATTGTTGGTCAGGGTATAGCTTATCGCTTATCAATAGACCCTAACGATTTGTTTAAAGCATTGGCTATTTATGTGCCCAAACGCGATGTGCAAACCATCATCAATCCTGATGATGCTTTTAATAAAGCGCTTGTAATACCAAGTGGAGTTTTTGCTGTTCAAGAAGAGGTAGATAATAAATATGTAATTTGTCCACTCCATTTCGCACAAGAATTATTAGGTCGTGACGATGCATTTACGGCCATCGAAGTTAAGTTGAAACCCAATGCTAACGCTGATGAGGTTAAATCGGCAATACAACATTTTTTGGGCAAGGGCTTTGCCATTAAAAACAGGTTCGAGCAACACGATGCATTCTTCAAGGTTATGCGGTCAGAGAAAGCCATTAGCTACATCATATTATTATTTATATTGCTTATTGCTGCATCAAACACCATCAGCTCTTTATACATATTGGTGATGGAAAAAAAGCGTGACTTACAAATAATGAAAAGCCTGGGACTTACAGAAAATCAAGCGGCTAACATATTTAAGTTAGAGGGTTTGATAATTGCTTTTGTTGGAGGTACTTTGGGTATAATACTTGGTTTAATCCTATGTTACTTGCAAGATCAATATGGTTTTATAGCATTACAAGCCTCATCAAACGTTATGTTTAGTTCGTATCCTATTCATGTTATTTGGAGTGATGTAACATTGGTATTTTTAACCGTTTTGGTGCTAGGCTACATCACCACCATTTATCCCGCGAATCGCGCTAGAAAGGCCGTTTTAGGCTGATTTCTTATCCTTGCGTTTTTTGATGTAGTTGTTAATGATGGGAATCGATGTAACCACAATAAAACCAATCACAATAAAATCTAAGTAGTTTAGTGCATCAGGGAAAATGGAACCTACGTAATATCCTGCACCTGTTATGGTTAGTGGCCAAACCAATGCGCCAATTAAATTAAATAAAAAGAATGTTTTAGGATTTACCCTTACTACTCCAGCTAAAATGGGAGCAAACGTACGCACGATGGGTAAAAACCGACCTAAAATAAGTGCAACACCTCCATGTTTTTGATAAAACTCAGCAGCAGTGTAGATATATTTTTTCTTAAAAAATAAGGAGTCTTCTTTTTTGTAGAGGTTCTGCCCAGTTTTAAAACCAAAAAAGAAACCAGCATAGTAACCGGCAAAGGCAGCGGCTGCTATACTCAGTATTAAGGTGGCTAGTTCTACATCTAATACCTTTAAATAACAAAGCAAACCAACAGTAAATAACAAAGAATCCCCTGGCAAGAAGAAGCCGAAAAACAGACCATTTTCAATAAAAATTACTAGCAGTACCAGTGTTAGTCCACCAAAATCAACCAGTGCCTTTGGTTTAAAAATATCCCAAAAATTTTCCAAGGGTTAAATACTTAGTTGGTAAACATAGGTAACAAATACAACAAAGCCAAACAAAAAAGGCTTTCCTGTTAAGGAAAGCCTTTGGTAAAATATTATCTAATGTAATAGATTATTTCTTTTTAGTGCTCGACTTTTTGGTGGTTGGCTTCTTAGCACCAGACTTTTTAACTAAAACCTTTTTAGGCTCAGTACCAATTTTAGCGATGACCTTAGCTAGTTTACTTTTCTGATTCGCAGCTTTATTTTTGTGAATCACATTTTTCTTAGCCAATTTATCTAATAGAGAAGCTACTTTAGTATATAAAGACTGTGCTTCTACTTTATCAGTGCTTGTGCGTACAGTTTTTATCAAAGTACGGGTAGTTTTAGCCTGATATCTGTTTCTTAAGCGCTTCGCAGCGTTAGCTCTAATTCTCTTTTTTGCTGATTTATGATTAGCCATCTTTCTGTACGTTTTTTCTTAAAAAGGACTGCAAATATAAGGCAATATTTTAAAAATCAAGTTTTTCAATAAAAATTATCCTCAAACTGCAAAACTTTCACCACAACTACATGTGCGCGTGGCATTTGGGTTGTTGAAAGTGAATCCCTTACCATTCAGGCCGTCAGAAAAATCTAATTCGGTGCCAAATAAATATAGGATACTGCGCACATCACAAACCACCTTAACCCCATTATGTTCAAACACTTGGTCACCATCTTTGGGTTGGTTGTCAAAGTCTAAATCATAAGACAAACCTGAACACCCTCCGCTATTCACACCAACACGTAAAAAGTGTTCTGG
>JBILPP010000224.1:0-3624 GCA_044373765.1 Bacteroidia bacterium | reverse complement strand
ATAGGAAATCCCAAGTTACGAGGTTCTTTCCATTCCATGCCATCTAATGCACTAAAATATAAATCGCAACTGCCTTCTCCCTCTGGCCAATTACAACCAGTAAAAAACACATATTGTCCATCACTACTTATTGAAATAGTGCCCTCGTTACGCTCGCTGTTTATTGGCTCGCCCATGTTTCTGCTTTGGGTCCAAGCATTATTTTGGTCTTTGGTACTGATGTAAAAATCTTCGGTACGGTTACTTTTTAAACGGGTGTATATAAACACTTGTTTATCGGCACTTACCCCCGGAAAATATTCATCTAATGGTGAGTTGATGCCCGCACCCATATTTTGTGGGTTGTATGGAACTGGATTTTTAACGGCCGTTGCTCCAAACTGTGCTGTAATAAATGCGCGTTCAACTTTATTGGCGTCTATTTGTGTGCCCTTTTTCTCTTTATATAAGCTTAGGTTGCTAAGTGCTTTTTCGTATTGGCCATTATTTAGCTGTGCTGCGGCTAATTTGAAGTAAGGTATCTGAAATTCGGCATTAATTCCAATGGCTTTTTCGTACAACAACTCAGCTTCGTTATACTGTTCGTTGCCTTCTTTTACATCGGCCAATAACATGTAAGCATCAATAAAATTAGGGTCAAGTTCAATGGTTTTGATTAATAATTCGTTTGCTTTTTTACCATCATACATGGTAAATGCTTGCAATGCTTCGCCAAAAAGTTTGCTTGCTTTTTTGTTGTTTGTACCTGTAAAGGGTTGATTTTGTGCGTATGTAAAAGTAACAAACAAAAAAGTAATAAGTGCAAAAACGTATCTCATGTGTTGTAAACGTAAATGGGTTTGTTATTTGTATAGTTCTAATAGCATATGGTTACGGAATATTCATGTATTTATGAACCTGTAAGCTAATGCTCCAATTAGGGTTTAGTTTTACGTATGCGATTATACTTGGTAATACCTCTGCCGATTTATCCCACTCGGGTTGTAGGTATAATTTGCAAGCGTTGTTAACCAAAGCTGCATGTTTTTCGGCCCATTCAAAATCACTTTTATTAAATACCACCACTTTAAGTTCGTGGGCTTTTGCTACTACTTCGTTTAATGGTGCTTTAAATTTTTTGGGAGAAACACAAATCCAATCCCACTTACCAGAAAGGGGAGAAGAGCCCGATGTTTCTATGTTGGTTTTAATGCCTTTATTTTTAAGTGCAGTAGTTAATGCATCTAAATTGTGTAACAAAGGTTCACCTCCAGTAATAACTGCTAAAGGCGCTTGGGCATCAACCACCCATTTTACCATTTCATCAATAGTATATTTTGGGTGTGCATCTGCATCCCAGCTTTCTTTAACATCGCACCAAACACAACCCACATCACAACCCCCTAGTCTTATAAAATAAGCAGCGTGACCTTGGTAAAAACCTTCACCCTGAATGGTATAAAAGTGCTCCATTACAGGTAGTTTTAGCTCGGTAGTTGTTGTGTTTAAATTGTTTTGCATGCAGTATGTTTAGGTTGATGAATAAGTTTAATATTACTTGTTTTTTACTGCGTTTAAGGTGTTTAACAATAAACCAACTCTTGTCATTGGTCCTACACCACCCGGTACTGGAGTGATATAACTGGCTTTTGTTGCGCATTCTTCATAAGCAACATCGCCTTTTAAACGGTAACCACTTTTGGTTGATGCATCTTCAACACGGGTAATTCCCACATCAATTACTACAGCGCCATCTTTTATCATGTGTGCTTTTACATACTCAGGAATACCCACTGCTGCAATTACAATGTCTGCACGTTTTATATGTTCTTCAATGTTAATGGTGCGGCTGTGGCAAACTGTTACAGTGCTGTTTTTTTGCAGCATTAAAGCGCTCATGGGTTTGCCCACAATATCGCTACGGCCAATAACCACACAATGTTTGCCGTTAGTTTCAATGTTATAATGTTCTAACAACTTTATTATACCATATGGTGTTGCAGGTAAAAAACAAGGTAGTCCTTTAAACATTAAACCTACATTCATGGGGTGAAAACCATCAACATCCTTGCGGTAGTCTATGGTTTCGGTTACTTTTTTTTCGTTTATATGCTTTGGTAAGGGGAGTTGTACAATCAAGCCATCAATTGCAGGGTTGTTGTTTATTTTTTCAACTTCGGCAATCAACTCTGCCTCGGTCATGGTTGCATCAAAACGCAAAACGGTGCTATCAAAACCAACTTCTTTGCAGTCTTTTTCTTTAGCAGCAACATAAGTCATACTTGCGCCATCAGAGCCAACTAAAATAGCAGCCAAATGAGGTTTTTTTTTCCCTACATTTTTTAGCATTGCTACTTCATTTTTAATCTCCTCGCGCAGTTTTTTAGATACTTCGTTTCCGTTTAAAATTTGCATACTGTGTTGCCTAATTTGGTTTTGATAATGCTAAATTACTTGCAATAATAGATGATTACAGCATAAATACAGGCAAATTGAACCTATTTAATAATAATAATTGGCCAGTTTAATTGGTGTTGACGGGTTGCGCTGATAAATGTCATGAATTATAATATACACATTTATAAATGATTGTATAAATAAAGATAAAAAGGTCTTTTATTATTTATTGGGTATATTACCTTTGGTTCCTCAATCGTAGATTAATGTTTTCACAAAGTTGTAAATATGCCATGAGGGCAATGTTTTTGCTAGCCCAACGTACTTCTTTAGGGAGTTATATTGGCATTAAGGAAATTGCCGAAGGTTTAAATGCGCCACAACATTTTATTGCCAAAATCCTTCAAGATTTGTCGAAGCGTGGTTTTGTAAGTTCCGCAAAAGGACCAAAGGGAGGTTTTATTATTGATGCTGAACAAAGAAACACAACGCTTTATGATTTGGTAATGGCAATTGACGGCAACAAATTAATTACTTCATGCTGTTTAGGTTTAAAGGATTGTTCGGAAAAAAATCCTTGTCCAGTTCATCATGATTTTAAGCCAATTCGAAAAAAAATTCAAACCATGTTAGCCAGCACCAAAATAGGTGATTATAATGATGAGTTGGCTCAAAGTGTATTTTTCTTAAAAGATGCAAAAAGTAATTCCAACGAAAATTAATTGATGAATAATCAACTCAACATATTAGATCAACAGGTTTTGTGTTTTCATTGCGGTGATAAATGCTTAAGCACTTACACCTATGATGCCCATGATTTTTGCTGTTTAGGGTGTAAAAATGTGTATGAGTTATTATCAACCAACAACTTGTGTAGTTATTATGATATTGAAAATACACCTGGTGTTACTCAACGTAATCCTGTATTGGCTGGTGCATTTGCTTATTTAGATGATGAAAAAGTTACCCAACAATTATTACAATATTGCGATGATAAAATTGCTAAAGTAATTTTCTTCATTCCAACCATGCATTGTAGTTCATGTATTTGGTTGTTGGAGCATTTATATAAAATTAATTATAATATTTCTTCTGCTAAGGTTAATTTCTTAAAAAAGGAGTTACATATTAGTTTCAATCCAAAGGAAACTAGCCTTCGCGAAATTGTTTCTTTGCTTTCCAGCCTTGGTTATGAACCTGCCATTAGTTTAAACGATTTAGAGAAAAATGTTAAAAAAGACGAAAGCC